>NZ_JBEUDO010000067.1:0-13609 GCF_050584665.1 Nitrosomonas sp. ANs5 | reverse complement strand
GATTCAGTGCGGAAATAGGGGATTTTGGGTGGTTTTGGGGGGAAAAGCTGCGAAGTTGGGGTAAGAACAATCGCAGGATAAGTCAAAGACATTGTCCCCCTCCTACCGGCTGCACAAATGTTCTTGCGTTATAATCACGGCTGTGCAAAATTAAAGATAAGGAGTACAACTATGGGGTTTCTCGCCAACAAAAATATTCTAATTACCGGCCTATTGAGCAACCGCTCTATCGCCTACGGCATTGCAAAGGCAATGCGGCGCGAAGGTGCCCAACTCGCCTTCACTTATCAATCGGAGGATTTTCGTGATCGCGTGGCAAAGCTGGCAGCAAATTTCGACAGTAATCTACTGTTTCGTTGTGATGTCAGCAAGGATGAGGAAATAAGCCAGTGTTTTGAAGCACTCGCCCATCAGTGGGAAGGGTTGGACGGCATCGTTCATTCTATCGCATTCGCTCCACGCGAATCGTTGGCGGGCGATTACCTGGAAAGCATCAACCGCGAAGCTTTCCGTATCGCGCATGATGTCAGTTCATATAGTTTTGCAGCGCTTGCCAAGGCTGGATTGCCGCTGATGCAAGGCAGGCAAGCCGCCTTGCTGACGCTTAGTTACCTGGGTGCTGTGCGCGTAATGCCAAGTTACAATGTAATGGGATTGGCCAAGGCCAGCCTGGAAGCCAATGTGCGTTTCATGGCTTCGAGCCTGGGCAAGCAAAACATCCGGGTGAATGCCATTTCGGCAGGGCCGATCAAGACATTGGCTGCCTCAGGCATAGGTAATTTCGGCAAATTGCTGGGTTACGCGGAGAAAGTCGCACCTTTGCGGAAGAATGTGACTATCGAAGAGGTTGGCAACGCAGCTGCTTTTCTTTGCAGCGATCTGGCAAGCGGAATAACGGGAGAAATCACCTACGTGGACGCAGGATTCAATACCGTGGCATTTGATTTGGACCCCTGATCTTTGCCACGCATGTCCTGCTGCCACAGAAGAAGCGATCCAGCAAAGCAATGGGCAATGCTGGACGATTTGGGCAAGTTCTGACTGGTTAGAAACTCTCTTCTCTTATCTTGACGTCATAGCGCAGCCTGAGTCCATTCAGGTAGGCCATTAACTCTTCCTGGCCACGCACTTGTTGCAATTGTTTCAGAAAAGCATCGTACTTAGAAGCATCATGCTCGCTTGTAGGTGCAGCAATGACTTGATTGATTCTGATCAAATCAAACCCGCCGTGCTTGGCAGGTGCTCCGGTATAGGCAGGCAATTGACTTGATTCAGTCTGAGCCAGTAAACGCAGCGTTTCCACATCCACTCCCTGCATCTGTGCATACGAGACCCTGACTGATTCCCCCCAGTCCATCGTCTCATCGGTCTCTCCCGATTGAAGGCGCGCAAGCTGCTCGCTTCCCTCTTTCTCTGCAATCTCTGCTGCCAGTTGTGCCTGCAAACGGGCGATAATTTGCTCCCTAACCAATTCAATTGATTGTGCACTGGTAGGACGATGTTCGAGCACTCTGGCTGCCACGATTGTATCTGCCTTGACTTCCACCGCCTCGGTATTGAGGCGATCGCGAATGGCATTCTCGGAAAAAATGGCCTGCAGCATGCGCTCATTGGCAATTAGCTCGGGTTCCTTGGATTTCCGATCCAGCCAGCCACTTTGTTGAATTGGCAAATTGAACATCTCGGCCGCCAGTTGCAGGGTATCGCTTTGCTCATACACAATATTACTGAAATCTTCGGCCGATTCACCAAATCTATCTGCCACCTTCTGATATTTCAGTTGCTGCTCGACGTGATCCCTAATATCCTCGAAATCGGCGATATCTGCTTCCCTGATCGCAGTCAGCTTGACGATATGAAACCCGAATGGCGTTTCCACCAAGCCGCGTATTTCATCAAGCTCCATTTGAAACACTTCATCTTCAAAAGCTTTGACCATCAACCCGCGGGAAAAGAAGCCGAGATCCCCGCCCATTTTTGCCGAACCCGGATCTTGCGAGAGTTCCGCTGCCAGCGCCGGCAGCTGGTCAGGATCTTGCTGAACCTGATCCAGAACCTGCTCTGCCTGGGTCCTGACCGCAGCCTTTTCCTCTTCGCTTGCATCCGCAGGCACGGTAAATAAAATATGGCTGGCTCGCCGCTCTTCGGGTTGCTCAAATTCGGCCCGGTGCTCTTCGAAATATGCCTGGATTGCCTGTTCGGAAACCTGCTCCTGTTGCGCCAATTCCTCGAGTGACAGCACGATATACTCTACCCGGACCCGCTCTGGCAACATGAAATCCCGGTAATGACTCTCATAATAGTCCTGTATCGCGGCTTCATCCGGCTCAGCTTGTGCCACATATTGCTCAGGACTGATTAAAATCCGGTTAATCTCGTATTGCGTCTCACTCAGAGACAGTACATTCCTGGCGATAATCTCCGGCACAACAACGCTTCTGGTAATGCCTTCCAGCAACTGTTGCTCCATGATCTCGTTCACCAAGCGCGCTTCAAATATCGCGGGTGTCATGCCCTGGCGTTGCAGTAAGTCCTGGTAGCGCTGATAGGAAAACTTCCCCTCTTCCTGGAAAAAAGCAATATTCTGTATTTCAGCGGCCAGACGCGAGTCCAGCACGGTCAATCCGACATTTCCAGCTTCGTGCCGCAATATTTTTTTCTGTATCAAGTTTTCCAGGACAGCGCGCCGCATTTCGGGATCATCCATCAGCTTGATATCAAAATCTTCCCCGAGCATATTCCTCAGATTTTCCTGCTGATTGCGCAACGCCTGTTCATATTCTCTGCGGCTGATTTCCTCGCCGTCGACGACTGCAACATAAACCGTATCACTCTCACTCCGATAGGACTGAACGCCCCAAAACATAAATGGCAGGACAGCAATGAGCAACACGATCTGAACGATCGTTTTTCTTCGATTGACAAAATCAAACACAGCGATTATCCGAAAAAAAAGAGAGATGGGAAAAGCGACAGGTGTAAATCATACAAATCCGTATGCTTACCTATGATCAGCAGATATGGCGGAGTGGACGGGACTCGAACCCGCGACCCCCGGCGTGACAGGCCGGTATTCTAACCAACTGAACTACCACTCCTGGTTGTTCAACAATTACAAACTAGACTGGAGATATCTAATTTCTCAGCATTAATAACAAGAATTATACCATATAAATGTGGTGGGTGCTGACGGGATCGAACCGCCGACATTCGCCTTGTAAGGGCGACGCTCTACCAGCTGAGCTAAGCACCCCGCTCGGTATTTCTTGTTGGTGCTGCAATGTACAACGGGCGCTAGTTTACAGCATCCTTTAACGCTTTACCAGCAATAAATTTAGGCACCTTGGCCGCTTCAATTTTAATTTCCTCACCAGTGCGTGGATTGCGACCAGTACGCGCGGCTCGCTCTCCAACCTTGAAAGTTCCAAAACCTACCAGGGTCACGCTGTCATTCCTGCTAAGCGCATCCTTGATGGCAGACAACGCACCATCCAGCGCGTCACCCGCCTCAGCCTTGGTAATATTGGCGGACTGGGCAATAGCATCGATGAGATCAGATTTATTCATATAATTCCCCTTTGTTTTGCTTTGTTAGGTTGCCGGTAAATTCAATCATACAGCACAGAAGGCACTGTAGACGCCCTTATATCAAGCCATTCTACGCGGGTCAAGTGATAAACCCAAAAACTGTGGTTTTTTTAACTGCTTTCGCTGCTCCACTTTGAACGCGAGGCAATACCATTCCAGACTAGGAGGCTGTCCGAGAATAGCGATCGTAGCGAGGGCGAGGCAGGTTGAGTTGGATTTTTCGATCATTTGAGGCGAATAGTCGTTCTATTTAACGAAAAGGATCGTAAAATCCGGCCAATCAGGCTCGTCCGCAGTAGATCAGTCTCTCGGACAGCCTCCTAGCCTGCTTCGGGTCCGGGCTCCCTGTCAAGCATCTCCCTGATTGCATCCTGAACCGAGACACCTTCATACAGAATATCGTAAACCGCCCGCGTAATGGGCATTTCGATACCCAACTGCCGCCCCAGGCCATAGGCCTCCCGAACCGTGTACACACCCTCGGTCACATGACCGATCTTGGGCAAAATCTCCGCCAACGGCTGGCCGGTAGCCAGCAGCATGCCAACTTGACGATTTCTGGACAAATCACCCGTACAGGTGAGAATCAGATCCCCGACACCAGTCAACCCCATAAAGGTTTCCTTGCGTCCACCCATCGCCACGCCCAGTCGAGTGATCTCCGCCAGCCCGCGCGTAATAAGTGCTGCGCGCGCATTATTGCCAAATGCCATCCCGTCTGAAATGCCCGCAGCGATCGCAATCACATTCTTGAGCGCACCGCCGGTTTCCACGCCAATCACATCACTACTGGAATAGACCCGCAAGCAGGCGGTGTGAATTTCGCTGGCAACAGTTCTAGCAAATTCGTCATCCTGCGAAGCCAAGGTCAATGCAGCAGGCAACCCCTGCGCGACTTCCTGCGCGAAACTTGGACCTGACAGCACGCCACAGGTGACGTCCGCTGAATAGACCTCCTGCACAACCTGGTGCGGCAGTTTTGCTGAGCCTGCCTCGAATCCCTTGCAGCCCAGCACAAGCGGCAACAAGTTGTTCAGTGCTGCAATTTTCTCTAACGTTGCCCGCAGTCCTGCCACTGGCACCACGACAAAAATCAATTCCGCCTGCGTCAGTGCTGCTTCAAGCTCCGTCGTCAATTGCATGGCAGCAGGCAAGTGCAGTCCGGGCAAATAGCGCCGGTTCTCGCCCTGCGCAACCATTTCTGCCAGGTGCTCGGAACTATGTGTCCACAACGCAACCTGATGACAAGTGGATAAATGCAGTGCCAGCGCTGTACCCCAGGCGCCCGCACCCAGAACCAGAATTTTCATACACCCCAAATTTGGTCGTTTCTGATATACCCAGCCTGACCGTCCTGATGGCGCACTTTTGTCCAGCCATTGGGAACATCTTCCACCCACTCCAGCACAACACCCTGTTGTGCCTGAAAGCGCATTGGCGAAGTCAAATCGGCAGCAGGATAAACCCCGGCGATCGGCACATTGACAATCACAAAACGCTTCGCACTCAAATTCTTGCTTTCCGCCCAGGCCAAATAGCCATTACTGTCTCGTACCTTGGCCCATCCCTCCACCTTTACCACCACCTCCACCGGCAGATTGACACTCGCCACATACAATTTCTCTGCACTGCGTGAAGGTGCATCGTAAAGAATGGCAGCGGGGTTTGCAATTGAAAGGAATTCACTTCCAGCCTGATCTGCCGCGACAGCTTGACCGGCAAACGCCAGCAGCAGAAGCGCCAATGACACATAAAGCGGGGCAAATGCCCCAACTGAACGCTTAACCAACAACGGCAAGTGTTTCATGAATCAATGCTTGGTACCGCTATCTGCAGAATCCGGGCTAGCGGCTGGTGAATCAGCCTGTTGCTGCTGTTTTTTCTGTTGATAAACAGCCTCAAAATTGACTGGATTCAGGATGACGGCAGGGAACCCTGCACGCGTCACGACATCCGACACGGTCTCGCGCAAATAGGGGAATAATATATTCGGGCACAGAATACCAAGAACAGGCTCAATATCATCGCCGGGCACATTGCGAATCCGGAAAATGCCCGCTTGATGGACTTCCACCAGAAACATGACCTTGTCTTTCTCTTTGAGGCGGGCCGTCACAGTTGCGGTCAGGACCACTTCATGAATATCGCCATCGATGACGGCATCCTTGGTAGCCAATTGCAAATTGACTTCCGGAGCTTCCCTGTCCAGGAAAATATGCGGGGCGTTTGGAATCTCCAGCGAAAGATCCTTAACATAGATTTTTTCAATCACAAAAACAGGCTGCTGCTGTTCAGTCATGGCGGGTTCCAGTTAAATAACGATTATCAGAATTTTAAAACATTAATGGATGTAGATGGCCGATTGCGTTCAACCAGCCAATAATTTAGCCACTTCGCCCTGACGATCCAATTGCGCCAAATCATCATAGCCTCCGACATGGGTTTGCCCAATAAAAATCTGCGGAACCGTTCGACGACCCGTCTTATTGACCATTTCCACCCGCTGTTCCGGGTGCAAATCCACTCTGATTTTATCGATTTCTTCCACACCTCGGGTACGCAACAATTTTTCAGCCATCGTACAATAAGGACAAAAACCGGATACATACATTACAACTTTGGGCATCATGTTTGTTTGTTAGTAAAAAGATTGACAGCGATACTCGGGGAGTGCGCAGCATCAGGCATCATTCAGCCTGGGAACGGCAGACAAAACCCACGCAAGCTGCGTGGTTGCTTGCCTATTTAGACTTTTTCACCACCGGCAGATTCTCCCGTTGCCAGGTCTCGATGCCACCGGAAAGATTGAAGACCCGTGCAAAACCATTCTTGCGCAGAAGTGTGCCGGCTTGTCCTGCGCGCAAGCCGGGCGTAAATATTATAACGACCGGCTTGTCTTTGAATTTTTCCAATTCATTCCAGCGGTCTTTGATGCTCTCAACCGGTATATGCTTGGCATCGGGGAGATGGCCACTGGCGTATTCGCTGTCGTCTCTGACATCCAGCACCAGCGCGTCTTCGTAATTAATCAACCGGACTGCGCGCTGCGCGTCGATCTCGCGCGCACTGTTACGTGCAATCATCGGCCATAACAGCATGCCACCACTCAGCATGGCTGCTATGATAAAAAAAACATTGTCTACCAAAAAAGTTGATTCCATAACAACAACTCAGCTTTATTCAAAGCCGTTATTCTAGCAAAGTACCAGGGCGCCAGGTAAACTCCTCCATCCATTGCCGCAAACAATAGCCGGCTTGCAGGTAAACTCACCATTTCCTTCAGGATACGTTACGATAACCATTTTTTCATCCTAGTCTCTATGCCGGTCAACATTCCACCTTTATCACCCGAACACTTGCTGCCCGTCGATGGCGTCACACTCGGCACAGCGGAAGCTGGCATCAAATATACTGCCCGCAAGGATCTCCTGGTCATACGGCTCGCCGCACATAGCCAAGTGGCTGGCGTGTTCACACAGAATAAATTCTGTGCCGCACCTGTCACCGTTGCCAAACGGCATCTGGCAAGCACCCCAGCAATCCAGGCACTTATTGTCAATACCGGCAACGCCAATGCCGGTACCGGACAAACAGGCATCGACCATGCCCATGCCACGTGCAGCGCATTGGCCAAGTTACTCGATTGCGATCCCCGGCAAGTTTTGCCCTTCTCGACCGGGGTCATCATGGAGCCATTGCCGGTCGCAAAAATTCTGGCCAACTTGCCTGCTGCAATAGCGAACCTCGCACCCACTCACTGGTTTGCCGCCGCTCAGGCGATCATGACCACCGATACGGTTCCCAAAGCCGCCTCGCGCCAAATTGAAATTGACGGGCATATTGTCACGATCACAGGCATCGCCAAGGGCTCGGGCATGATTCATCCCAACATGGCAACCATGCTAGGCTATATCGCCACCGATGCGGCCATTGCACCATCCCTGCTGCAAGACCTGGTTCGCCATGCGGCCGACCATTCCTTCAACCGCATTACCGTAGACGGCGATACCTCTACCAATGACGCCTTGATCCTGATGGCGACGGGCCGCGCTGGCCACACGCCCATCACCGAATCGGCCAGCCCCGGTTTTACTATCCTGCAACAGGCTATTACAGAAATCGCCATCACACTTGCGCAAATGATCGTCCGGGACGGGGAAGGTGCGACCAAATTCATCACCATCCATGTCGAACAAGGCAAGACTGCCGAGGAATGCGATAAAGTCGCCTATGCGATCGCACATTCCCCTCTGGTCAAAACGGCCTGTTTCGCTTCCGATCCCAACCTGGGCCGGATTTTGGCTGCTATCGGTTATGCCGGCATCGATGATCTCGATGTCACCGCCGTACAATTATATCTTGGGGACGTCCTGGTCGCCGAACACGGCGGGCGGGCCAGCACTTATCGCGAAGAAGATGGCCAGCGTGTCATGCAAGCTTCAGAAATCACCATGCGCGTAGTTCTGAATCGAGGACAAGCCGGCAGCACACTATGGACATGCGACCTGTCTTACAATTATGTGAAAATCAACGCCGATTACCGCTCTTAATTTCAGCATGAAAGATATCGATTTACTTTTGCAGCGCCTTGACCAACTCTTGCTGCGCGCCGAGGAAATTTTTGCGCCCCATACACCGGCTGCTGAGCTTGCAAGCCACATCGCCTTTCGCTGGCGCAAACGAGGAAACCAGGGTTTCATTCAACCAGTCCAACACCCGCATACCATCACGCTCGAAGCATTACTGAACATTGATGAACAGAAACATTGCCTGGACCGGAATACGCAACAGTTTGTAGCAGGATTTCCCGCCAACAACGTCTTGTTGACTGGGGCACGAGGCACTGGCAAATCCTCTCTGGTCAAGGCATTACTCAACCGCTACGCCGATCAGGGATTGCGCTTGATCGAAGTGGATAAACAAGGACTAATCGACTTGCCCGACATCGTCGAGCATATCGAGCAACGTCCAGAGCGGTTTATTCTATATTGCGATGATCTGTCATTCGAAGCCGATGAACCCGGATATAAGGTACTCAAAGTCATACTGGACGGCTCCATTGCCACCGCATCCGACAATGTGCTGGTCTATGCCACATCCAACCGCCGCCATTTAATGCCGGAATTCATGCACGAAAATCTCGAAACCCGTCATATTGCTGGAGAAATTCGCCCTGGCGAATCCACCGAAGAAAAAATCTCGCTCTCAGAGCGCTTTGGATTGTGGCTGTCTTTTTATCCATTCGATCAGGCGCAATATCTCAATATCGTGCGCTTCTGGCTGACCCATCATGGTATTGATAGAATGTCCGGCCGCGCCCGGCAAGCGGCGCTGCGCTGGGCATTGGCACGAGGCTCGCGCAGCGGCAGAATCGCCTGGCAATTCGCGCGCGACTGGGCGGGCCAGGCGCAACTGGCTAAATCATCCAAAACCTGATAGCAACCCCATGTCGAATCCACCACTGGTTGAAGTCGTCGCCGCCATTCTATCGCGGCCAGATGACAGCTTCTTGCTCGCCTGCAGACCCTCTGGCAAGCCCTATGCCGGATACTGGGAATTTCCCGGCGGTAAAATCGAAGCCAATGAATCCCCCCTCCAGGCACTGTCGCGGGAATTATATGAAGAACTGGGCATCACTGTCGACCGGGCATTCCCATGGATCACACGGGTCTTCAACTACCCACACGCGACCGTACGCCTGCAGTTTTACCGGGTCACCGAATGGCAAGGCGAACCCATCGCGCGCGAACATCAGCAACTTGCCTGGCAAAGCATCGAAAACATTACTGTTTCACCCTTGCTGCCAGCCAATCAACCCATTCTGCGCGGCCTGATGCTGCCATCGACTTATGCGATCACAAATGCTAGCGAAACCGGCGAAACCCGTTCGCTGCACATGATTAAACAAGCATTACAACACGGCATCAAACTGCTACAGATTCGCGAAAAGCACCTGACCGATAGCCAGCTGACGCGTTACGCCCAAGCAGTGTTGCAGCTTGCGCAAGGCACCCAGGTCAAGGTACTCATCAATAGCAATATTGCGATAGCCCAGGCATTAGGCCTGGATGGGGTACATTTAACTTCTGCGCAATTGCTATCCTTGGACACCCGCCCCGAAGTCGACTGGTGCGGGGCTTCCTGTCATAACGAAGAAGAGCTCTATCATGCCGAGAATCTTGGCATCGATTTCGTGACGGTAAGCCCAGTATGCCCCACCCCCAGCCATCCGAACGCGCCCACGCTGGGCTGGCGCAAACTGGCTAGACTGATCCGCGGTTATTCCCTGCCCGTCTATGCCCTGGGTGGTTTGATGCCAGACGACCTCATCCCAGCCCAGGAACAGGGCGCACATGGCATTGCGCTGATGCGCAATCTATGAGCTTACACTCAGCCATAATCCATTACCGCTGTTATGATGCGCAAGCGCACCGCACGCTGGCATCGGGTTTTCTGCGGGTCACGCCGTTTTGCCAGTCAATGCAGCCAGCTCTGCTTTCAAGCGCGCAATTTCCTCTTCGGCTTTGCGTTGCTCAGTCACATCGTATTGCACACCCAGAAAGTAGAGCAACCTGCCACTTGAATCAAACAAGGGCGTGATATTCAAGTGGTTATAGAATAACTCACCGTTTTTACGGTAATTTCTCAGGATAATCTCAATCGGCTCCTTGTTCTCCAAGGCAGCCTTCAAACGAAAACGTTCCGGTTGATCCCGGTCTGTTCCTTGCAGAAAGCGGCAATTTTTCCCAATAGTTTCAGCCTGGGTATACCCGGTAATGGTTTCAAAAGCCTTGTTGGCATATACCAAAGGCAGATCCTCTTGATCCGGATCAGCCAATGTGATGCCATTGACGCTTGCATCCAGAATTTTAGACAATACTTGCGGAATTAACCCAGGATCCTTCTCGACGACAAAGTCCATTATTTTTCTCCAAATTATCCCCAACTATAGGCAGATGCCTACCTTGTTGGAAGTTACCATCAATTGAAGCTATATTTTTTTATGGCGTTTAAACCAGCGCGCCAGCCAAATCCGCCTCCGATTCAACCAGCCTGCGTATATTTCGCACGGTCCGCTCAGTACCATCCTGCACGGCCAAACGAATCAATTTCTCAAAAGGCCGCATGTGCAGTTCAAGACTGAGCAGCTCGAACGTAAACGAAATACGCGTGGTGGTTGGATCAATCACTTCCAGAACATAATCACAACGATAGGGATTGGACACGCCCTCGAAACATATTCTCGTGGCGGGCTTGAAAATGGTTACTTTGAAAGTCGATTCCGAGCGATTTCCCTGATCAACCCTCACCTGCCGAAATAAGGAACCTTGCTCGACAGCACCCTCCGTCAATTTTTCCAGTTCACGGACTTCCGGAGACCACCTGGGATAGTTTGTCAATAAATTACTGCCGATAAAACTAAAAACCACCTCGGTTGGGCATAGGATCTCCGTGCTGGCTTTACCCACTACAGGGGTATCGTTGAACAAATTGAACATCAAACGGTCTCCTACAGGCTTTTTATACTGCTAAATATTTCAAATCAGGTAAGTGTCGACTCCAGACAGCAATAAATCATATTGTGCCTCGACGATTTCCTTGATTACCAGTGCCGGCATACCCGTTACCACATTGTTCTCTAACGCCAGCCAACCGACTGCGTCGGCTGACCCCAAGCTGACGACATAGCCGATGTCGCGATGCAAATAAGGTTCAAGCACTTTAAGCATACCGGAATGCCGGAGAATATTGCGCGCTGCCAGTTTCCCCTTGCGCACCGCCGACTGGGCAGTCATCGCATTGGAACCCAGCGATTGATAAACAGCGCAATCGCCGGCGGCAAAAATATTCCCCAATGTTGCATGGCCGACCACGACCTGCCCGAACAGGTTGGTCGCCAACCGGTTATCTGGTTTTTTTCCGGCAAATACCAAAGACATAATAGAGGGTAATTCAAGAGTACGGCCACTATTTTTTTCTTCAAGCAGGAGCTTGTCCGCCTGCTGTGCCAAGAAACGCATCTCCGGATAAAATTCTATACCCAACTCCAGCATACGGGTTTCGACATAGCGGGCAAAACCCTGGGGAAACTGCCGCAATACCCGCTCCCCTCCATCAACCAGGCGCAGAGTATGGCCGCTTCGCTGCCTGCGTAAATAATCTGCAATTTCGAATAAAAACTGAATACCGGTCGCACCGCCACCGATCACAGAGATGCAGGAAGCCGGCCCCTCATCAGCCGCCAACAAGCCGCCCAATAACTCGGCACCCGCACAGGCCGCAAAGTCTTCCAGATCGAACACGTTGACGGTCTCCTTGGCAGCAACGCGCGCACTCTGTGCGCCCGACGCAATCAATAAATAGTCAAAAGGCAGCGCCAGCTCGCCGATATCGATGCAACGGTTCTGTTGCCATTGCTGCAGCACCGCGTCATCGATGGCGAGCTCGCCCTGAACATGGCGGCAATTGAAACGCTGCGCCAGTTGCGAGAACGGCACCAGCAGATCCGAGAATGGATAGCGGAAGGTCTCGTGCAAATGCGTAATCTTGAGATGATCGGCACGCGGGTCGATAAGCGTGATTTCCGCCTCCGGCATATAGCGGCGCAAAGTCGTCAGGGCAGCAATGCCGGCATAGCCCCCGCCTGCGATCACAATTTTCAGTTGCTTGTGTCCTGGTATATACAATGGCAAGAAAGCCATCTACACTCCTTTAGCCTTTAATGATCAATTGTCCTGGATAAGTGAGCGTAGCATGGATTCCTCATCCGGGTCACGCGCCCCGGCATGCCCGGCTTCAGGAATCCTGTCCGGATTCCAATTTGCCAGCGCCCATTGCCAGAATACCTCCACATCAGCCTGCAACAAACTCTCGGGCACATCCTGTCCCAAAAAACGCAGGGCAGCCACCAGTGAAGGCAGCGGATTGTCCAGAACAACCGGTTCTGCCCGGGTTTGTTTGCTCAGTTTTTTGCCTTGCGCATCCAGCACCAACGGCAAATGCAGGTAATCAGGGGTGTCATAGCCGAGCAGCTGTTGCAAATAAATTTGCCGGGCAGTGGAATACAACAAATCGGCCCCACGCACGACATGGGTCACACCCTGCCAGGCATCATCCACCACCACAGCCAGTTGATAGGCATAAATGCCGTCCGCCCGGCGCAAGACGAAATCACCGATCTCGCGCTCAAGATTGAGCCGAACAGGCCCTTGCACCCTGTCGCCGTATTCCACTATCCGGTCAGGCGTGCGCACCCGCAGCGAGGCGTGCGGGCCAGCCATCGCCAGCCGCCGCTGGCGGCACGCACCCGCATAAACCGGCCCATCGCACCCCGTCAAGGCAGAAAGCGCTATTTGCTTACGCGAACATACACAGGGATAAAGCCAGCCCGCGCGCTGCAACCGCTCCAGCGCATCCCGGTAGGCGTCATGGCACTGGCTTTGATAAACAACCGCCCCATCCCAGTGCAAGCCGAAAACCTCGAGCGTACGCAATATCTCATCGGCCGCTCCCGCAACGACGCGCGGCGTATCCAGATCCTCGATCCTGACCAACCACTCCCCACAACGGGATTTTGCCTCAAGAAAGCTCCCCACCGCCGTCACCAGCGAACCAAAATGCAACGGACCGGAAGGCGATGGCGCAAATCGGCCACGGTAAAGGCCAAGCGGATCGGTGAAATTATGCATTCAGCCCGGAAATCCTAGCTGGGACGAGTGAAAATATGCCGCGCTGCGTTGCAAGGTGCATCAGAAATGCCCCGGTCCTGGCTGTGGCATGGTCAAACAGGGATGGTCTTTGCGTCATTCGATGAAATTTGACCAACTGCCAGATCCAATCGCAGCAAGTACGCCCGGTATGCAGGGAATAATGCTTGAGACGCATAACCCTTCGAATAACATCCCATAAGGCCAGTGTGCTTGACATCAAAAACAATACTGCCTAATGTCAGTCGAAATTTAATTGATCAGCCAATTTGCCTGAATTATCGGCCAATAGCAAGTTATCGAGGCAATCATGC
>NZ_JBEUDO010000066.1:0-14040 GCF_050584665.1 Nitrosomonas sp. ANs5 | reverse complement strand
CTGAGAGGGGGCGGGTATCAACCTGCGTCAGGGGTGAGATATTGTGGCACCGCCGGGAAACCAGGCGACAAACGGAGAAAACCAACATCACCCTACCGCGCTGGGAGTGCCTGTCCTACTCGAAACCCTAATATGCGCGCGCATGGTTCTGAAGCCAACGCAGGCCGCACCAGCCTCCAGCGATAAGATAGAATAAACCACCCGGCACCCACATGATCAGGCCAGCCAATTGCTGATCCTGCAAATCATGTGAATCGCCATACAAGGGAGTCTGCGTAAAAGTCAGCACAGCGCCAAGCATACCAGTGTGCATCAAGGTAATTAACAAGGCCAGTAGCGCGCCTGCGGTACGCCTCCCCACCAATACTGACCACCAGAATACACCAGCTCCTAAGGCGAAACAAACATGCTCCATCAAATGCCACCAGGAGCTCCCCAGCGCCAGGTTATAAAACTTCGGAGAATGCCAGAACCAGATTACAACAGCTTGCAGAAACCCCGCCCGCATCGGATAACGACTCAGGCGCAACAGCGGTTTAAAAAACAAAACACCAGCTCTTCCGTTTGCCGCCACCCACTGTGGCAATGGTTGGGCCAGCACATAAAGGGGTGCGATCACGACCATAATCAGCATATGCTGGATCATGTGAATAGCTGAGCCGCCTTCAATCCAACCATCCAGTGGAATAATTAAAATTAAGGCCGAAATCAGACTAGCACCCAAAAAAACTAGCCAACGACCGGTTGCAGGCGGTACACGCTGCGCTCCAATGTAGTACATCAGCCAGAAAACAGCCAGCAACAATCCACTTAAGATTACTGGCAGTAGTGTTCCGCCCACTTCTTCAACCAGTCCATGCGCTTGTATGGTATCAGCTAGCAAGACCAAAGCAGCCGTCAGTGCTATTTTCACAAGCATGGAGGTAATGTCGATATCACCAACCCCAGGCTCAACGTCGCGATTGCGCCAACCAGGTGAAGACCAGCCCCTAGCCTAGCAATAAACAGTCGTGATGGGCTTTCCTGGTTTTTATCAACTTGCGCTGCGCGCCAGCAATTGTTGGCCCAATAAAACAGCAAACCGGCAACCGCCAACGTAATGAGCAGCAGAGCAATATTAATCCAAGTAAACGCACCAAGCTCGGACTGAGGGGGCGCCATCTCGCAAGCAATCACCAATGCTCCGTACTTCATTGCAAACCAGGCAAACCAGACAGTCAACCCCAAAGCCAGTTGCAATGGATGATATGGCGACAGCATCTCAGGCACCTCCCCAGGCGATAGGTAATAGCACAATGGCGGCGAAACTGATCCAAAATACCAAAGTCGTATATAACCACCAAGGCTCCACGACAGTCACCTCATAAGGAGTGGCCTTACCAACATATCCATAAGCTACGCGTTTTGCCTGTAGCACAGTCATAATCACCGCAAGCCCACTGTGGAACATCAGATACATCAACATGACGGCAATAACGGCATCATGGGCAGTTTGCGTCACAGCCAGCGTCGAGCTCATCCACACCCAGACGAGCGCACAACAATGCACCAAACCAATTATAGCCACACCCCACAACTGACTCTGCAGCTGAGCATCCCATCCGCTACGCAACCGATGAACGATATGCCTGAACCAGATAGTCGCACCTGTTAGCAACCCACCACTTATCAGCAGTGGCAACCAGCCCAGCGGCGCTGCATCAGGTGTCTGCCAGTACGGCGCCACGGTCCATAAGTAGAGCCAGCCAAACAACAGTGATAAGAACAGTGCGCCATCAGCAAGCAGCGTCACGAACATGCCCCACAAACCCGGACTATCAAAAGTACGTGAATGCAAAGGTGGGTAACCGGGCATCACATTCGCATCGGGAGCAGCACCGGGATGTGCGCCGTTTACCCAGGACCATCGCAGCAACGCTATCAGACTGATTAATAGCGTGATCAAAGCCAAATCGTAATTCCGGATTAACAGACTAATACACAAGGCCGCCAATGCCAATGCTGCGTAGAAAGGCAGCCAGGAGTTGCCGGGCAAATGAATGATGTCGCGTATTTTACCGGTGACTGGGTCTGACCCCCATGTCTCACGCCGGCCGTGATCAATCTCAGATAGTGCGTGGCGTCCTTCCGCTATCGTTGTCTGTAAATCAGGCTGACTCCACATTGGATGCCGCGTTGGATTAGCTGGCAGGCTGATAAAATTGTAAGGCTGCGGGGGTGTATCTGTGGCCCATTCAAGCGTATCGGCATGCCATGGATTATTCCCTGCGAGCCCGCCAAAGCGGAAATGCAATATGATATCAAGTAGAATCATTGCGATACCCATAGCGAGAATAAAGCTGCCCACTGACGAAATACTATTTGGCAAATCCCAGCCCAGGCCCGCCTCATAGGTGTAAACACGCCGAGGCATGCCTAGCAAACCCGTCAAATGCATGACAAGAAATGTCGTATTAAAACCGATAAAGGTCAGCCAGAAACCCCAGCGTGCGAGTTTATCCGACGGCATGCGTCCCGAGAAATGCGGTAACCAATAATACAGGCCAGCTATCAATGGAAACAGCATGCCCCCGACCACCACATAATGCAAATGTGCAACAACAAAATGTGTATCGTGCACCTGCCAGTTAAAGGGTACCAAGGCCAACATAACACCTGTCAAACCGCCTGCCACGAAAATGACCAGGAATCCGACCAGCCAGAGCATCGGTATATGATAAACCGGCCGGCCGGTCCACAATGTTGCTAGCCAGGCAAATAGCTGAATGCCGGTTGGGATCGCGATCAACATGCTAGCTATCGAGAAGAACGCCTGAGCCAATTTTGGAATCCCGATTGCAAACATATGGTGCACCCACAAACCGAAACTGATAAAACCAGTCGAGATCACCGCAAACACGACCCAACGGTAGCCAACAATGGGCCTGCGCGCAAATACCGGTAGCAAGGTCGACACGACCCCCGCAGCTGGCAGAAAGATAATATAGACTTCAGGGTGGCCGAACAGCCAGAATAAATGTTGCCAAAGAATTGGATCTCCACCCCGCGCGATATCGAAAATCGGCATCCCGGCCGCGCGTTCCAGTTCCAGCAAAATACTTCCCAGAATCAACGGCGGAAAACCAAACACGATCATCAGCGACATGACCAGTATGTACCAGCAAAACAACGGCATATGTAGCAGCGCCATACCAGAAGTACGACTACGCAGAATCGACACAACCAACTCGACCCCAGCCGATACTGCCGAGACCTCAATAAAGGTTATGCCAAGCAGCCAGAAATCAATATTCGGGCCAGGCGAGTAAGCAGCATTACTCAACGGCGTGTACACGAACCATCCAGCCGCCGGTGCAATGCCCAGCAATAGACTTGAGAGCAGAATAATGCTGCCGAACAGATAACACCAGTAACCAAAAGCGCTAAGACGAGGAAACAAAAGATCGCGCGCACCGATCATTTTCGGAATCAGATAGAGCGCCAAACCTTCAAGCATCGGCACCGCAAACAGAAACATCATGATCGTGCCGTGCATCGTAAACAATTGATTGTATATTTCAGGACCGATGATTTCTTGCTCTGGTAATGCGAGCTGGGTACGAATCAGCATCGCCAGCAATCCACCAATCAGGAAAAATATTCCACCCGTAACCATGAAACGAATACCGATCGACGTATGATTAACGATAGTTAGCGCACGCCAGCCACGCGGATTACCCCAAACCTTGATAAAATCATCATGGAAAGCGGCCGGATCTTTTTTGGTTGTCTCAATCATGTTTATGTTCCTCCAACCAGGCTTCAAAGTCTTCTGGGGTATGCGCCTCCACCATCAATACCATCAAAGCATGCCACTTACCGCAAAATTCTGCGCATTGTCCTCGAAAGCGTCCCGGTGCATCGGCTTCAAGCCGCAGGATATTGGTGCGGCCCGGAATTACATCGATTTTGCCGGCCAACCGCGGTACCCAAAACGAGTGAATCACATCGGCACTGCGTACATGTATATCGACCGGCACACCAGCCGGTAAATGCAACTCGTTCTTCGTCTTAATATCAGCATCGGAATAATAGACCTCCCACCTCCATTGGTGCGCAGTTATATCAATGCGCAGCGGTGCTTGCCCGTCCAAAGGAAGTGGTAACATGCGATAACCCATCGGAATACTAAAACTTAGCAGTACAATGATAGTCATCAAAGGCAAAATCAGTCCGCCACCAATAATCCAGCGTTGATGGAGCCGATTAGCTTGTGTTTCAGTTAATGAAACCGGTTTGCGCCACATTGCATAAAGCCACAGTGCAACAACGATCACCAACACCAATGCAAAAAAACCGAACATACCCCACCAGAGGTTGGCGATCGCGAGGGCTGAAGGCCCAGCAGGATTCAAAGCAGATTGAGGCCCACTGCAGCCACCCAGAAAAAAAAGGGTGACAATTGAGGCTGATGAAGCAAAGCTATGAAGAACTGTTAACCGTTTCATTTTCAACTTCCAAAGGAGACGACCATGGCACAAGAACCTATTATCAGCCGTATTTCTATTGCAGGACACCCGATTCACCCAATGTTGATCCATTTTCCCGTAGCCTTCCTGCTCGGACTGGTGGGCACCGACCTGGCCTATCTTTACACGGACGACCCGTTCTGGGCACGCACCGGTTTGTGGCTGGCGGGAATTGGCAGCTTGGGTGGTTGGTTGGCTGGCCTTGCAGGCTTGGGTGATTTGATTCTCGTCCCCCGCATTCGCAGCCTCATCATCGCCTGGAGTCATGCGCTGCTGGCTGTCATGACACTGGCGCTGGGCTCGTTCAACTGGTTTTTGCGCTTTAATGACGAAAGTAGCTTTGATCCTTGGTGCTTGTATCTCTCGTTGCTGACAGCAGCGCTGATTTCCGTCACCAGTATTCTGGGCGGACAAATGGTTTATGGGCATGCAGTTGGCGTTAAAGTTAAGCCCTAACCCGCCACGCCATCTCTTTAGTTTCAGATATCGCATCATCGACTCCTAAAAGGGCTTGGACAACACAACCCAGATAATCGCCAGTATCAGCAGCACGACCCCCGAAGCCAGCAGTACGCATTGGAGCGTTACATCTTTATAAGGTGCTGTCTGCGTACGCAATATTAACCAGCCGACAAGGCCATGACATAACACCAAGGTGGTAACCAGGGTCAGCTTTAGAACAAGCCAGAGATCGGTAATGCCAGCCGTAAAGAATATGGCGGTACCGGAGGCGATAGTGATCAATGCGACTGGTGTTACGAATAGTCTAAAGATCGCGAGTGTTACCGCCAGATGGGATTGCTGCTCAATACCTGTCTTTTGAGAAGCTGTACTGGCTATTAATGCGGGCAAATACAACAATGACCCACACCAGCAAATCACAGCAGAGATATGTAATAGCAAAAGCCAGAGCATGATCTTCCTCTTTCCGTTATTAAGCCTAAATTATTTAGCTAAGCACCTCATGGTCTTTGAACGACTGCATGACTGCTGGCGTTAATAGTTTCACCATCTTCACCAATCAATGTGTGACACCGCTTGCTCCCAATTGTATGGCTTCCGGCTTATCTGAATGCGTTGAAGATAGCATATACAGGGAACGGCAACCCCGCATCTACGCGGGCTGAGCGTGCAGTTTTTACACACTTGCAAACTACGCGCCTTTCTCTTGTTCTAAAATCAAATCGAAGCAATCTGAATCGCTTCATAGGAAATGCTGAGCAGTTACAAAATAAAAAATCCATCCTAGTCTACACAGTAACATACTGCGCATCGGTTTAACCCAAATATTGCACGAGCCTAAAAAAACATCCAAATTCTCATGATTCGATGATAAAAAATGTCATTTGGATTAGGGCCTGTTGATGTTTCACCCCAGGCAAGTGATCGTTGGTGAAAGTCCGATACAAGAAAGGAGTAGCAAACCGTCTTGGTCCCGAGCCATGCGTTGCTCATTGCGATTCCAGTACGAAAACGAAGCGAAGCGGTTTCTGGCAGAGATGCACGAACGCGAACACCTTGCCCGTTTCGGACTGACACTTCATCCGAAGAAAACGCGGCTGATTGAGTCTGGCCGCTATGCGGAGGCACAGCGCAAAAGGGGTATGCGGTAATTCCGCACGCACGGATCTGTGCGGGGGGGAGCAACCGCCATTCCTGCCGCGACCAGACCTAATTGATTCTGGATTTCCATCGACAATCTTCCGATTAACGATCTCCTCCCCTTGGCGTTGTTGTCTATTCAAGGGGGCTACAGCCTCTCTTGGTAATTTCAAAGAATCAATCTAATCTGACCCCTTCGATTCGATATCCGCCGGAAGACATCAGGAACGTATTGACCTGATAAATGGATACCGGATTACCCGCCGAGTGTTTGATCCTGATTTTTAAACCAGGCGAGCGCTTGATCAAAATGTTGTGGCTCAAAATCTGGCCAATATTCATCTCTGACATAAAAATCCGCATAAACCGATTGCACCGGGAGAAAACCGCTCAAACGGCGTGCGCCGCCCCAGCGTACAATCAAATCCAGACGTGAAACTTCATCTGAATGTAGGCCGCCGTTTTTAAGACCAGCCAGATCCCATTCCCAGCCGTAGTTGACAAGTAGATTCACCTTCATCCCAACGCCCTGGCGCTGCCTGAATTCTTTCAACTCAATGGGGAATTGCATCGAAGTTTCATCGCCGACAATCAGCAAAGCCGCCCCACGGCGTACAATCTCGAGGGCGAATGCAACGGTGGCCTCAATGAAGGCCTGTTTCTGGACTGAAGGCCGCTTGGTGTTATCTTGGGTGAAGCAAAAGATGGAAGCTTCTTTAATCCCGTATTCTTTACATTTCTCGTACAATAGGAGCCCAGGTTCGATGCCTTGAGCATATCCAGATTCTTTGGACAGACCATGATCTACAGCCCAGCGGCGATTTCCATCGGGAATGAAACCAACGTGACTTGGGAATTTGTTATTCGCCATTGAAAACCTTCTTTAGTTTCTGAGTTTATAGATAAAAAAATAAAATACAGGCACGACAACCACAAGAAACAGCAAGGCCATTCCTCCGCCAGGCTTAAACTAGTCTGCATTACGATATCCGCCGGAGGACATCAGAAACGCATTGACCTGGTCAGTGGGCAAAATAAAGGAATTTACCGCACATACCGCTGCCATCAAAGCCAGGGGATCCAGCCCGCCAATTTGCGCCTGCTCATCACTCCCAGCGGGGGCCAACACCACAAACGCACCGTCATGTCATAACGGCCGAGTAATTCGGCACGAAATTCATCGTCTGAAGCAACGAACATTCGTTTGGACTTGATGCTTGCTTTACATGTTGTATTTAACCGTAGCAGGTTCATCACGATGTGGCGAAGCCACAATCACCCGGCAGTCAAAATCGACTGCGCTTAGGACGGTTGCTAAAACGCAGATGTCAATTTCCCCACCGGAGACAAAGAGAATGTTAATACCTCGCTTCTGGATAAAATGGATTTTGAGCAGCATTGGGGGTGACTTAATTGGCATATCACAGATCTCGGATATATTTGATATTTGTCCTAAATGCATCCCAGACTTCGTCCATCCGACCTCCCAGCGCCAGCTTGGCCTGTGACTGTATATAACGGGACATTACGCCGACCGAAGTGTGTGGCGGTAGAGTCGGCACATGCGGGTTAGTGAACACATCCACGAGCGCCGGGCCATTGTGCAGCAATGCTTCCTGAAGAACATTTTCGAGCTGGGCAGGATTTGCGACCGAATAACCTCGAATGCCACAGGCTTCGGCCACCATTGCAAAATCCGGATTGATCATTTTAGTCTGCCAGTCCGGCAAGCCGGCCACCTGCATTTCCAGTTCAACCATACCCAGACTACGATTATTAAATACGATCAATTTTATCGGTAGTTTATACTGGGCAATGGTCATCAGATCCCCCATTAGCATGGAGATACCTCCATCGCCACAAAATGCGATGACTTGACGCTTGGGTGAGTGCAGTGCAGCACCGATTGATTGTGGCATCGCATTGGCCATAGATCCGTGCGAAAAACTGCCCATCAAGGTGCGCTTACCGGTGCCTTGCAGATAGCGTGCCGCCCATACTGTGCTCATGCCAGTATCTGCGGTGAAAATGGCGTCGACATCGGCTAGCCGATCAATCATCGCGGCGACAAATTCAGGCTTAATCAAATTTTCTTCGCCGGGATCCGCAGCATGCACGCGGAGATCTTCCTTCACTTCGACATAGTCCGCCAGACAGGCATTTAAAAAAACATCCTCTACCTTAGAATTAATTAATGGTAACAATTTCCGCAACGTGGGGCCAATATCACCGCAGAGCCCCATGTGTAATGCAACTCGTCGCCCAAGCCTTTCTGGCTTGGTATCAATTTGTACAATTCTGACTGAACTATCCAGGAATTCCTTCCAAGGGAAATCGCTGCCGAGCATAAGCAATAGCTTGCCTCCGGTAATGGCGCGAGCACCGGCCTTGTTGCCTAGCAAACCCGTCAGTCCGACAGCGTAAGGATTATCGTATTCCAACATCATCTTGGCCTTAAGCGTATAAGCCATCGGCGCCTTGATAAGGCGAGCCAACTCAATCACCTCTGCACGAGCATCAGCACAGCCAACGCCCGCATAAATGCCAATGTCTTCAGAGCTATTAATCAGTTCCGCCAATAGGTGTATCTCATCATCAGAAGGAGTCATAACTGGCTGTGGTCGATACAAGTCAGCACACAGTGCGTTATCATCGGCGTTACATGTCATCAGATCCCCTGGGAAAGCACACACGCCAACACCTTTACGATTCCATGCATGCTGAAGCGCTTGTTGCAACATCCGTGGCAATTGCAGTGGTGTCGTCGCCACCTCATTGTAATAACTGCATCCGTCGAACATGTGCAGATCGGTAGATTGAAAGCTTTCAGTGCCATAATCCTCAGAGGTAATGGTCGAGGCCAGGGCCAATACTGGCGCACCCCAACGATGAGCATCATAAAGCCCATTAATGAGATGGACATGGCCCGGTCCGGAACTACCAGCACAGCACCCGATACCACCGAGCACACCCTCAACCATGGCAGCATAGGCACCAGCTTCTTCATGGCGAACATGAATCCAGTCGATACTGCCATCACGGCGCAGGGCATCATTGAAGAAATTCAGGCTGTCGCCAGTGACACCATAAATTCGGCGGATACCAGCAGCCTTGAGCATTTCGACTAATTGTTCGGCAACGGTGCGGCCCATGGGATTCTCCTAAAGGTTTAAGTGGGCAGTATGGTACGAATTCCAACATGTTAAAAGATAAGAATTGAGATTTCTGTTCGTTGCAGTACATAACACATTCAGAATTGGCGAGGTAATCACAAAAAACTTAGCCCATACATGGACGCCCACGTTATGCCAAGCTTTCATTTGATGATTTTGAGAAGGTAAAGATTGCAGCCATACATCCGGACTTTGTATGAGGCGGATTGCCTCTGTTCCCTGATGGAATTTGCTGAGTAGCGCCTTATCATGTTTGCGTGCTCTATGCACTTGGGCTAGGCCAGGTTTAGCTACTCACGGTCCGACCAGTCTCGCCATCATGTCATGATTGCCTGTGCAATCGGTGGTATTTTTTCTCCTCAAATTCGTTGTTGATACAACGTTACCAAAATGTTTCTCAGCTACACTTATCCGTTTGGAATGCCGTGTCTCTGGCAAGTAACGCCCAGATAATACGAGCGTTTTTGTTCGCCAGTCAGCGGCTGCTACATTTTTATTACGCCGCGCCATCAGTTTGTACAGCCAGCTTTCTGGCTTAGGTTTTTTCTCCGCGAAGCGAATGACCGCTCGTGCCCCATGAATTAGCAAGGTGCGCAGGTAAGTGTCGCCACGTTTGCTAATGCCAAGGAATGTTTGCCTGCCGCCGCTTGAATGCTGCTTGGGCACCAATCCCAGCCATGCCGCTAATTGTCTGCTGTTCTTAAACTCCCTTGCATTTTCTACTGTTGCTACCACGGCACTCGCTGTAATCGGGCCAACACCCGGAATGGCTTCCAATCTTTGGCTAGCTTCGCTCTCCTTGTGCCAAAGCTTGATTTGTAACTCTAACTCTTTCACCTGGCGATCCAGCTCTTTCAGGTGGTCATACAGCCTTTCCAGTAATCTACGCATCGAGCCAGGCAAACCATTTTCAGCATCTTCCAGAATGTCAGGTATGCGTTTGCCAATCGACTGGATGCCCCGAGGAATAACGATACCAAACTCGGAGAGCAGGCCGCGTATCTGATTTGCCTGGGCGGTTCTTGCCTTGACAAACCCCTGCCTGGCACGATGCGCTGACAGGATGGCTTGCTGCTAAACAGTCTTGATCGGTACAAAACGCATGTTGGGTCGACCCACCGCTTCACAAATCGCTTCCGCATCCGCCATGTCATGCTTATTGGTCTTGACGTAAGGTTTGACGAACTGGGGTGACATGAGCTTGACAGTATGCCCAAATTCACCCAGCTTCCTCGCCAAGTGGTGTGCGCTACCACAGGCCTCCATGCCTACTAAACAAGGTTCTAAATTCACAAAATTCTTCGCCATCTCGCGGCGGCGCAATTTTGCTTGCGCAACACAGTCTTACCCTGTGCATCCACACCGTGAATTTGAAACACTTCTTTTGCCAAATCAATACCTATTGTTGCAATCTTCATGTTGGACGCTCCTATCTGTTTTAGGAGTACAAGGGTCAGTTCTCACTTTCCAACATTACAAAGCGATTCTGCTCCAGAAGGTCACCTACCTACTAGAACTGACAAGATATGTCGCTCTGAATCCGGCTGAGAGTTCAGATGGTCGAAAGCCTTGAAGACCGGACCTGGAGCAGCTATCGGGCCATGATCGGTGAAGCAAATGTGGCCGGGTTGGCTGGATAAGAATTGGCTGTTCAGTTCGCTGGATCAGACCCGGCATCAATTGCTGTTGGAATGTTAGACGTGGCCCTCGAGCTCTGACCCTCGAACTCCGCTGACGCGACCCCCGAACCCGATAGCTGAACTACGTCAATGCCGAAGTTTGACTAGCATAGGTTATTAGTCAGCCGTAATTTGCGCTAGCGTTTCCCGGTATTTTTGATGCTGCTCGGCATGCCGCTGGTAGCTCGCCTGATTTTTTGTGCAAACCAGACTATATGGTCTATGACTGCGCACGGTTGCACAATCGACATCGCACTTATTTTGAAGGATGATGCCCTCGGCATGCGAACGCCGAGCCTCGGGCGCCTTCAAAACCCATTTAGACAGCTCAGGATTGTCAAGAAAAGCGCTTAACTCCGCGCAGTCCTTACATTTACAAGTCAAGGTACTGTTTCTTCGCCAATCCGTCGGTTGTACCGGCTGGTCGGCTATGCAGGCCTGTAAATAGCTTGTGACAACAGCGCGAAGCCGTGTCACTATCGGTAATGGTTGATCCATCAATCGCAGCAAGGTCGGCATCAGTACCCTCTCGATAGAGTAGCAATCAAGCCATTTAAGCATATAGTCCAGCGTTTTTTCGGCCAAAGCGGGTTCGACCGCGCTGAAGCTTTCCAATAGGTCCGCAGCCATCTCGGGCGTGATTCCAAGCCTTTCTATTTCCCACGGCTGAAGTTGCGAAAAGCGCTTAGCGTCGCCCGGCAATGCTTGGTACAACGTTTCAGCGGCCACCATCAATGACGGTGCTTGTTCAGGGTTGCTCCGGCAAAAAGCGGTCAGCAGCGCGGCGGCGGCTTCCAGTGCTTTATAGCCGCCGACTTTGATTGCACTTTCCAGCCGACGGACCACCGAGTCCCACGGCAATAGTTCGGAAGCTCTTACTAGCTCAGGGCAGTCTTCCTTGTTGTAAAATCCTCGTTCGGCAATGATCGACCAAAGCCGGTCAATGTGTTCGCTATCCTGCAAACGCAGTAATACATTCAAGAAATCGCGCACGACCGTGGTGCCTCCGTAGCCTTGCGGCCGGAAGAAATTCGGTAACCAATCGCGCAACATGAAACCCGCCAGAGTATGCGCATTCCGGTGAATATCGGAGTCGTGCGGTTTGCCTTCGTTTTCCCATTGTCCGCATAATTCGATCAATTGGTTTAGCGCGGCTTTCGCTCCCCCTTGGTTGATGATCGCCAAATGCCCGGTGCGCGGCCAAATGACCAGCGCGGCGCTTCGATAGGTGCGTTCGAAGGATGCGCCCGCGTTACCGGTCGCTTCTTGAAATTCAATATCGCAGGCCTCTATTTGTTCGAAAGCCTCCGGCGGACAAAACTCATCGGCGCTAAACGGCAATACGGGCAATTGCGGTTGACTACCGTCGGTACTTCGCCATTCGGAAACGGTTTCGAAATGGTCGAACACTTCACTGATTTCGTATTCGAAATCATCATCGTCCCAATAATGGCCCCAGCCGCTTTCGGTGTAGATAGGTTCTGCACTGCCGCTTTCCTCCATCGTCACCAACGCCAAATAAATCTCGCAATCAGCTTGTCCAGCGGCTTCGGTCAACACTTCCGCAAGTGCTGCATCGACATTTTTAAGCGTGCCGAATCCTAATTCGGCCTGCGTATAGGCATGCTTCAGCGGATAAATCAGTTTTTCCGGGCGTTCTCGATCGACATTCATTGCCAGCGACGCCACCCAATCGTGCAGTAATGAAGCGGCTTGTGCTTGTTGCCGGCGATAATCGGGCGGTTGAGGCAATGGCGCTTTCGTGTCCGGCCACACCAGGTTATAAATTAAGGTCAGCCGGCAGCCTTCGGAAACCGGCAACACTTCATGCCTGCAATCGGCATAAAAGGCCGCGAAAGCGATTTCGGACGGATCTTCTCGATACAGATCAAGCGTGACTTCTTCCTGGCGATGGCTGATACGCAATTCGCCACCACGGTACAAAGAGGGCAGAACAATCACCAAAGTCGCGAACATGCCGGCGGTTTTCTCGGTGTCGCGATGACCGATAAAGAAACTTCCTGTATCGTAAACCAACAATTTGTAAAGTTCCGCTCGTACTTCGCCGGCCACGCCCAGGCCGGTGGCGGCCTGGGCGACAATGGCATCGAGCTGTGCCCGCCAGTGCTTGCCGCTGAGTTTGATTTGTCCGGCATCGATTTGCCAAGTGCGCCGAACTTCGGTGTCGATCAATGTTTCTTGGCCTTTGCCGTAAGGCGCACGCTCGGCGGCCGCAATCAATTGTCCGGCTTGTTCCTGCAGTAAGGGCAGAGCAATCCGCCCGACGCTGTCCACTTCCAAGTTCGGTAGAAAAGCATCGATAAAACCGGTGGCATAAAAATTACCGGGCGTCTGAATATCGGACAGACATTCGAAAAGTTGTTCTGTAATCGCTGACATCGTGGGAGCTTCTCTTAATATCGGGTGAAGAAAAATCTATCCGGTTTCTTTCATCGGTGAATTTCCGAATCAAGGTCGACGCATTATCTTGAATTAGTCGTTAATTCCATTAACCCTGAATTCGGCAGTCAAACCCATAAAAACACTTGATTTATCAATAAATTATACCTGCCTACGCCCCCACAGCCGGCGAAAAGTCTTGATAAGTTTAAATATTTTAGTGTTTTTTGCGGGTTTCGTGGATAAATGCTTTATTTAGACACTCCACTCATGGCTAGACCGCTACGATTAGAATTTGCAGGCGCCTTATCATGTGACTTCAAGAGGCGACAGGCGCGAGGGCACCTATCTGCTGGAACTGACAAGATATGTCGTGCTGAATCCGCTGAGAGCCCGGATGGTCTCAAGACTTGAGGACTGGCCCTGGAGCAGCTATCAGGCCATGATCGGTAAAGCGAATGTGCCGGGCTGGCAGGATGCGGACTGGCTGCCCAGTCAGTTTGGGCGGGAACGCCAGTACGCGATTGAGTCCTGCCGTCTATTTGTCATGGAAGGCAAAGGACTGTCCAGTCCGCTGGCTGGATCAGACCCGGCATCAATTGCTGTTGGAATGTTAGACGTGACCACGTGCTGGTTTTCGAGTGCGCGCGTCTTTGCACGCCGGTGCCGGGATCTCCC
>NZ_JBEUDO010000065.1:0-14404 GCF_050584665.1 Nitrosomonas sp. ANs5 | reverse complement strand
CGGCTTTCCCACATCCGGCTCCTCGATCAGTCATTCAGCAAGCCTCCGCCCTTCGACATGGATTCAGGTCTATGCGGGATGCGTACGCGCGGCCAGCCAATGCTATTCAAAGCCTGGTTGAACCGGTCCCAGTTGTAGGCCTTGCGCTGGCTCTTGCGGTTGAGCCGTTTGTACAGAATGTGTGCTGCGCGGTAGACAAAGTTACTGCACCGGGTTGCGTTATCCGTGATGGCGTAATAGTTCAGGTGGCCGGCTACCCGCGCACTGGCGCGGCGTAGCATTTCGCCCTTGGTCAGCTTGTGTCGCGCCTTGCTCGCCCATTCGTCGAAGGCCTTCAGGCCCGCGCCGAATTTCTTGCGCGCGGTGCTTCCGTCATATGGCTCAACTGATGACACGCCCTAATAACCCTGAATCCACAGAACCCGCAGAGTCAACCCCCTATATGACGGGTAAGCCGGATTATGCGGCGATTCGAACAAAATAGCCGGGATTAATGTTGGAACGTGAGAAGCTGTTCGGAAACGCTGGATGATTGACCATACAGCAGCATAATGATGTCAGGCTGTTATGGCTTTTTCTAAAAACTATCGACAATATTCCCTGCTATCGGCCTGGTAAGGCGCTCAGCATCAAGGCCAGGTTGATGTTAAGCTGGATTGCCGCGCTTCTGCGGCTCGCAAAAAGGTAGGGTGCGCTTGCGCACCATAAAACTGGCAAGGGATTATTCCGGGCTTCATGCATTTCACAGAACATTGTATGGAAGCCTGTTATTGAATCAGGTAAAGGCAGAGCTCATGCAAACACGCATTATCATCAACGACCCCCCCTATGGCAGCGAACGTCTTTACAATGGATTGCGCCTGGCTCATGCCCTGCTCAGACGTGAATGTGGTGTCACTGTTTTCCTGATGGGTGACGCCGTGGCAGGCGCCAAACGTGGCCAGAAAACACCCGATGGCTTCTACAATATTGAACGCATGATCAAGCGGGTTACGGTCACGGGGCGCGTGCTGCTTGCGGAACTTGCCTGGATGCGCGGGCCATTACGGATGAGGAAATCGTGGCAGGTACCGAGCGCAGCACTATGGATGCCCTGGCCGAGGCAACCGAGCAGGTGCTCGTCTTCTGATCGATACACTTGGCGGAATAGGCCAAGTTGCCTCATGGGCTGTGGAACGATGCCGAAACAAGTATCGATCCGGAAGCTGTATGTCTCACTCATAGCGTAAATCGCTGGCTTTCCCGTGGAAAACGCGATATACGAAGATGCTGTATCCAATGATGGCGGGCAGGGTGATGACAATCCCGACCAGGATGAATAACAGGGAGTCGACACTGGCAGCAGCTTGCCAGATATCCATCTGGCCGATAATAATATCGGGAAACAGGCTGAAGGCCAGTCCCAGCGATGCCAGTATGCATAATGCGACCAGTCCGGCAAACAGCAGCCAGGCGTAGCCATTCGCCAGCAGTTCCGGTCTGCCCAGTATCCAGGCCATGCCAATAAACAATAGCACACAGCCAAGTGGAATCGGCAGCAGACCAATGGCATTGGGCAATGTGAACCAGCGCTCGGCAATGGCATCGCTCACCAGGGGCGTGGCGATCGACACCAGCACCAATGTCAACCCCATTGGTAACAGTGCCAATCGCGCCCAGCGCACCGCTTTGGTAAATAGCGCCCCCTCGGTTTTCATCAACAACCAAGCCGCGCCCAGCAATACATAGAGTGCAGGTAGCGTGACAGCGATCAGCGCTGCAAACAGCAGGCTCAGCCGGGTGGTTTCAAGTCCGGTGATATAGGTGCCCAGCATCCAGCCCTGGGCCAGTGAGGCGAGCAGAGAGCCAATGAAAAAAGCTTTGTTCCACAGTCCTTTCCGGGCATCGCCAGCCTTGACCCGTAAATCGAAGGCGACACCGCGCAGAATCAATCCGAATAGCATCAGTGTCACCGGAATATAGAGCGCGGTCAGGATGATGCCATGTGCTTTGGGGAAGGCGATCAATAATATACCGATGCCAAGCACAAGCCAGGTCTCGTTGGCATCCCAGAAAGGGCCAATGGAAGCGATCATGGTGTCTTTTTCCGTCTCGCTGGCACTGGGCAGCAGCAGGCCAACACCAAGATCGTAGCCGTCTAGAATCACATAGACCAGCAGTGCGAGCCCCATGATGCCCAGGTAGATTACTGGTAACCAGTATTCCATATCAACCTCCTCTCAAATCGGTTTGGGTTGCCGGGGGGTGTGTTGCGGCATCGGCGCCGGCGCGGGCTTGGCGGACAGGTAACGGAGCGCGCCAATGTAGGATATCAATAAAAACAGATACAGCAGTAAATAACCGAATAAGGTGCCGGTCAAGGTGGCGGCGCTGTGATCGGCCACGACTTCGGCAGTGGTCATCAAATCCTGCACGATCCATGGCTGACGGCCGATTTCCGTGACATACCAGCCGGCCAGCACGCCGATCCAGCCGGAGAAGGTCATCCATGAGAGCGACCTGAGCAGCAACTGACTGGGGCGGTGTCCGCCACGTAATGCCCATACGCTCCACCAGGCGATTATCAGCATCAGGATGCCGATGATGACCATGACGCGGAATGCCCAGAAAACTATCGCCACTGGCGGGTGTGTGCCCTCGAATTCATTGAGTCCAAGGATTTCGCCATCCAGCTCATGGGTGAGGATCAGACTGGCGCCCTTGGGGATCTGTACTGCCCAACGCGTCTCGCGGCGCTCTTCATCCGGCCAGCCAAACAACACCAGAGGCGCGCCGCGCTCGGTTTCCCAGACAGCTTCCATGGCAGCAATCTTGGCCGGTTGATGCTGCAGGGTATTGAGTCCGTGCAGATCGCCCACCAGAATCTGAATCGGGGCCAGCAGTGCAGCCATGGCGATGCCGGTTTTCATTGCACGCCAAGTGTCGGGTCCCGCTGCACCCTTGAGTATGCGCCAGGCGCTGATTCCGGCTACCAGGAAGGCGCTGGTCAGCAATGAGGCGATCATCATGTGGGTAAAGCGGTAGGGAAACGAGGGATTGAAAATTATTTCCCACCAGCTTTTCACCATGAATTCGCCTTCTTCGATAGTGTAACCGGTTGGCGTTTGCATCCAGGAATTGAGACTCAGAATCCAGAAAGCCGACAGGGTGGTGCCGAACGCCACCAGGAAGGTGGAAATGAGGTGAAGGCGGTTGGAAACACGATTCTTGCCAAACAGCATGATGCCAAGGAACGATGCTTCGAGAAAAAATGCCGTCAACACTTCGTAGCCCAGCAACGGGCCAGCGATATTACCGGCCCGTTCCATGAAACCGGGCCAGTTGGTGCCGAACTGGAAGCTCATGGTAACGCCAGAGACGATACCCATCGCAAAACTGAGGGCAAAAATCTTGACCCAGAAGTAGTAGGCCTGCTCCCATACCTGGTCGCGGCTCAACGTGTAGCGAATGCGGAAATACATCAGCAACCAAGCCAGTCCCATTGTAATGGCGGGGAAAAGAATATGGAAACTGATGTTGGCAGCGAACTGGATGCGGGCAAGAATAAAGGGGTCAAGCGTCATCGCATGCTCCTTGCATGAAATCTGCCATCGATACGGCCCAGGATTGAGCCTGAGACGGCGGATTGTTCGATCGTCCAACAGAAACACCGAGGGAAAGCAGAAGTTGACAACCTCTCCTTTTTAGAATCTACTGAAAGCTGGAGTGGATGTCAAACATGCCGGCAATCCTTTGAGAATAGGGCCGGTTCGTGAATAAAACTTTAGATATGACAAGACTCAACCCATGTAAACATCACTACTCAGTCATTCGTGTGCATTCGGGGTTGTCACAGCCGGATAGCGGCAATATGACCCGCTTGGTCTCCTTCCATACCGCACTGGATTGCTTCGCTGCGCTCGCAAGACGGTGGTGGTTGGCGAAGACCGGGTGCGCTTTCGCACTGTCAAACCCGGACGATTGTTAGTCAATCGCCATATAGAGAAAAACTACAATTCAAACCACGAATGCACACCAATGGACACTAATAATAAAAACCACCTCGGTTGTGTATCACCCGTAATTGAGCCGGTTGTCACGTCTCCACCCTGCTACATGACAAAACTCAACCTATCAGAACATCACCACTCAATCATTCGTGGTTAATTCAAGCCGTGAATTCCTGCGAATGGTAAGCAACGAGATGGTGGAAGCGGACTGTAGTAGGGTGACCTGCGCCTGGTTCGTGGCTTCTACACGGCATGGCGTCGCAGCCCCCAAAGCGACAGTCCGACTGCGATAAACGATGTGAGGACAACGCTTCCGAGGGTCATCCCCACCAGATTTTCTGCAGCAGCGTTGCCAATGAATCCTGCCGATGCCACCGGTGTGGTCTGGCCGGTTCCGAGTATGGCTCCGATCAGACAACCGAGCCAATTGGCATAGCTGGAATAAAGCCATGACCATTTGAGCCAGAAATGCTGTCTGCCAGACAAATGGAAGTGTTGCCAAATGGCCCCGATGGCGATCAGCAGCACGCCGCCGAGGATGCCGATGGTGTGCGCTGCGAGACCCAGCCGCGGAACTGCCATTGACGACACGAACAAACCGGAAATGAGTGCCAGCAGAATCAGCACAAAGGCGTGTCGAAAAAGACTCAGGTTCATGAATGCCTCCTCGATGAATGAATGCATGGACGGATTATACTGATAGCGAATCCTGCCGGTGTGATCCGGTCAGGGATGCATTCTATCGGGGGTGGGCGTAAGATGTAAGCGGCCCCGTCCATCCTTTTGGTTGCTGGAAGATGGGTCTGGTTTGCGGCCGAACATGGATGGGGCGCGCTGAGATGTGCAAGCCGTGTATTTGTTCCTATCAATTACGTTCAGGAGGAATATCCCATGCCTACCTTGAAATTTTTGATCCTTGCAGGCTTTTTGGGTTTGTGCTTGGCAAGGCCGGATGCGATGCGGGCCGAAGCTGTCGGCACGGGCACCTGGACAGTGGCCGCTCCCGCTCTCATGGAGCGGACAGAGGTTGCCGCAGCGGCGCTTGATGGCAAGATTTATGTGGTCGGCGGCTTTGCCAAACCCAGCTGGCAGAATATTCTGGAGTTTGCTATCAGCAGTGATGTGGAAGTTTATGATCCCGCTACCGACTCATGGTCGATGACGACGTCTCTTCCAGAGGGTAGGCACCATGCGGGGATTGCCGAGCTTGATGGATTCTTGTACGTGATCGGCGGTTTTACCCGTTCCTTCCTGTCTATCTGGCATGCCACGTCAAATGTATACCAATACAATCCTGCCGCCAGGGAATGGCGCGAGTTGGCGCCCATGCCAACGGCGCGCGGCGGGTTGGGAGTGGCCGTATACCAGAACCGCCTGTATGCCATCGGTGGTTATGATGGCAAGCACAATGTTGCCGCGGTGGAAATTTTTGATTCAAAAACCAATACCTGGACATCCGTGAGGCCGATGCCGACGCCAAGAGACCATTTGGCGGTCGTGGCAGCGGGTGACCGTATTTATGCGATTGGCGGCAGGCCCGAGTTGGATTATCACCGGAACATGGGTGTGGTGGAGGCATACGATCCCGAAACCAATCAGTGGCAATCGCGAGCCGGCCTGCCCACTGCCCGGAGCGGTATGGCTGCAAGTGTTATCGGAGAGCGGATTTATGTCGTGGGCGGAGAGTCGGAGGCAGGGACTTTTGCTGCAAATGAAGCCTATCATCCAGCGACAGACCAATGGCAATCGATGGCGCCGATGCCGACGGCGCGGCACGGACTGGGCGCAGCAGTGGTTGATGGGCATCTGTATACAATCAGCGGTGGACCGACGCCCGGTGGATCTTTCAGCCGGGTGAACGAGGTATTCATTCCACCGGTTGAAAATCCTGACACACGTCAGTGAAAGCAAACAAGGACTGGAGGTGGTCATGCTCAATGTACTGGTTCAACCCTATTTGTTTTTTGGTGGACGTTGCGAAGAGGCGCTCGAGTTCTATCGAAGCTCGCTTGGTGCGCAAGTGGATCTGCTTATACGTTACCGGGACAGTCCGGAGCCACTCCCGGCCGGCACGCTTCCGCCAGGCTTTGAAGATAAGGTCATGCATGCCACTTTTCGTATTGGCACCACTACACTGATGGCATCAGACAGCCATGGAGAAAACGAAGGTTTTGCTGGCTTCTCGCTGTCGCTGACCGTGCTGACCGAAGTTGAGGCAGACCGTATTTTTGCCGCCCTCGCTGAGGGTGGGCAAGTGCAGCGGCCGCTGGCCAGGACCTTCTGGTCTCCCCGGTTTGGCATACTCACTGACCGTTTTGGGATCAGCTGGATGATAAATGTAACGGCTGATTTGTCGCAGTAGGATGGATGTGACGGCGGGTGTTGGGCCTGAGCCTGGCGACCTTTCCCGATTGGGTTGTTCATGATCGCATGGCGGGGCCGATGCGGCATGCAACCTGGAAATTTCGGTTCGGTCCGTTCCGTTGAGATTTCCAGGTTGTTTTCAGGCTGCTGGGGTTTTTTGATGCCATCTAAGTACTCCGTTCCGCCAAACCGCTTACATGAAATCGCGCCTTCGCCTGTCATGCGTTGTTGCAAATCCTCGCCATAGCTACGGCTATGACTGCGGTTTGCGCCTAGCCTGGCAGGCGAATCCATCGATTTCATTTGTAAGCTAATTGACGGAACGGAGTACTAGCTGATTTCCGTTGCCTTCTCCGGTGAAGACCAGAGCCTGGATTTGCTCACTATGAACAGCACTATCCATAGGGTGAGAATGAAGGGCGATGCCAGAACCGGAAGGCCCAAGGGTGACAGCAGGCTGGTCAACCCCGTCTGCCACAGCACGGCCAGAATCCCGGCCAGGACCGCCAGCAAGGCGCTTTTGGCGCTGGGTTCAAAAAAAACCCAGCCGACTGCAATCATGGCCAGCACCGGATTGAATCCATAGAGCCCAGCCTCGATAGCGCTTGCATGAACGCCGAGCAATGCGGGCACGATAACCCCGATGAAGGCGCCGCCAATCACCATCAGCGCGCCGCGCAGGGTGGCGATGGCAATGCCGGTGAGAAGCAGGCCGCCGGCAAGTGTATTGTCAGTAAAGATAACCTGACCTATGCCTTTTGCCAGTGTACTGAGCCATGCTTCCAGAGAGAGGGCGCCTATGTTCATGGCGGTTGACTGCATGCTTGCCGCGGGTAACGCTGGGCCAAGTGCGTAGCTGTCGAAGGCGTAGATTGTTACTAGAAATACCCAGCTGACCAGAACAAATGGCGAAGTTGCAGCGGGCATGTTGAAGAACCGGAGCATTCTGGTCAGAGCTGCCCACATGAGGCTCGACAGCATGGATGCCAATACGATGTAGAGCCACAGCTGGGGGGTGTGTTCAAGAAATATTGAGAGGCAGGCGCCTGCCAGCACACCGTTGAAGCCATATAGGCCTGCGTCGATATCGTCTTGGCAGAATCTGCAGGCATAGGCAGTCATGGTGCTGCTGATCAAGCCAACGGTTGCAGCCAGTCCTGTGACCGTTCCGCCAGCATAGAGTGCCGCCAGCACGATCAGCCCTGTGACGGCATTGTTGCAGAAAACGACCTGCCCGGCGCCCTTCAGCAAAACGCGTAAGGGTGCGGGCATCATCTTGTCTAAATTCAGTGACCAGTTCAAGGTGGTGTTCCTCTTTTAAATTGGGTGCATCTTTGTTGCCTGGTTATGGGCGCAAGGGGCGCTGCGCAGTATATCCTCGGCAGTCAGCCGTCCGATGTGGGCGACTGCGCCATCGCCGGTCACCATCGCAGTCACGATGGTGCCGTCGATCAGTAGGCTCAATTTCTCCGTGACCAATTCAGGATCCTGCACACCACTTTGCGCAACCATTGCTTGCAGCCTGGCGTTGATTTTTTCCCTGTGCCGGTTGGCAATCTCCTGGATCCAGCTGTTGCCCTTGTCGTGCTCGGCGACCGCATTGATGAACACGCAGCCGTAAAAATCCTTGCTTGTGAACCAGTTTTGCATCAGATCGAACAAGGCCAGGATGCGCGCGACGGGAGAGCATTGCATTTGCGGCAGATCCCAATCGAACCAGCGAAACCAGATACTTGCTTCGGCCTCGAATACTGCTTTGAGTAAGTTTTCTTTCGAGCCAAAATGCAGATACAGCGTGCGGCGGGATACGCCCGACTCTTCGATGATTCTGGCGATGCCCGTGGCATGTATGCCTTCCTTGCAAAACAGGCGGCAGGCCGTCTGCAGCAATTTTCTTTTATTGGTTTCTTTCCGTGAATGATGTCTGGGTCGTGCCTGCGTGCCGGTGTCTAACATAGCAATGATCGGTGGGTGCTTCGCCCTCAGGGCGGCAGCGTAGTTTGATTGAAAATTTCCATTATCGTCCTGTCGCCAATTGTTGTTTGATTTTTTTTGCGATTCTGCCAGCCTCGAGACGAATTTCCCGCAGCAGACCGCTTAATGGATTCACTTGCCCGATGAAGTAGAGGCGGGGGGCGTCCTTGAATTCCTGGTCGCCCGAAATGACCGATCTGTCACTCTCGTCGGTGATGCCTGGCACTTGAACCAGTTTGGAGATCCCGGTGCGGAAACCTGTGCCCGCGATGATGACATCGGGCTCCAGCGTGGTGAGTGAATTGGCGCTGTCGGGGTCGGTTGTCAGCGTGTGCAGGACATGTACGGTTCGCCCGGTGATTTTCTGAACCGGGCCGACGATTCTGATTCGGCCGGCCCGGACATCGTCCACGAAAGGACGATAGAGAATGGGTACGACATTGTTGATGGCGTATTGTTTGGAGAGTGGCAGGGTTGGGTAGGGAAGGCCATGCGCGCTCAGATCGCCGATCATGCTGCGCTGCAGGAAACTCAATATACGATCCATTACAGCGCTGGGCCAGTAGCGTGTCCAGACACCAATACCGATCAGTGGAATGCCAAAAATGCTTTTGGGCAGAATATGCGGAGGCGTTCTACCCGATACGGTGACTTGGCTGGCGTGCTCAGTAAGCCTGCTGGCAATTTCGGCGGCGGAATTGCCAGTACCTATGATCAGCACATGTTTGCCGGCGAAGTCTTGAGCGTTCTTGAATTTCGAGGAGTGAATGATCTCACCGGGGAAAGTTTCCATGCCTTCCCATTTGGGTATGACTGGAATGCGGCACCCGCCAATGGCCATGACCACGGCGCGTGATTCAAAGCGTTTACCATCGCTGCTGGTGATGACCCACAGGTCGCGGTCGGGATCGTAATTGACCTGTTGGATATCGATGTTCGTTTGTACTGTAAAACCTCCCCGTTCGGGGAAGGTCTCCAGCAGGCGCACCACTTCCTCGCGCGAAGGCCAGGCGCCGGCGGAGAGAGGAAATTTACTGCCTGACAAGGCCGAAAAATAACGGCCGGAATTCAGGCGTACGCCATCATAGTGATTGCGCCAGACGTCCCCCACCGCAGTGGTGCGTTCCAGCACCAGCGGTTCCAGGCCCTCTCTGGTCAGCTCATAGGCGGCCGACAATCCTGCCGGGCCTGCGCCGACCACTACCACATCGTGAATATCATTATTTTCCATAGTTTACCTTGTTGGGTATATAGCCATCCAGACTCAAACATGCGCGTTATGTGATCGGTATAAATGGCGGCTGGTTTTTGGACCGGCTGCCATAAACCCCGATGCGCGGATTGAGCGTTCAGGAAGCGTGTGTTGCGGTTGTTTCGGTGTGGTGGACGATCTCGACATTGATCGGTACCGGCCGCATGATTGTGTCCGGGATGGGCGCGGTTGGAAAGACTTTCTCCATGAGCGCAGTGACTTTTTCTGCCGGGGCGTCGGTCTGGATATCGACAACGATTTTGATGTTTTCGTAACCAGGCGTGCCTGCCTCCAGACCAAAAGCTGTCCGGAAATTGACTCGGCCCGAAACGTTCATGCGCAGGGATTCCACATGGATGTGGGCGGCTGACAATGCGGCGATATAAGTATTGACCAGGCAAGCCCCCACAGCTGCCAGCAGCAAATCTTCCGGCGTGGCGCCCATTTCTTCCCCGCCATAGCGTTTGGGTTCATCAGAAATCACCACCTGGCCATCGGTGGTATGCGTGGTGCTGTGATAGCCGCTGTCCCACACAACTGTTGCCCGGTATCCAGGGTTGGCGATATCGCCTTTATCATCTGCTTTGATCGAATCGAGCGCTGCCCGCATCCGGTTCAGGTCGAGTCCATTCACGATAATGTCGGTGTTTGAATGCGTCATAGCTAAATCTCCATGATGAGTGCAGGTGGTGGAAATCACCCCCTTCTGCCTGTCTGCTAACAATGTTTGACTGATGATCATTCTAGCGCACCGATCGCAAAAAGTATACCGATCGTTCTCTTTTTGGAATTTTCTTTTAAAACAGATGGGTAGTCGAGAAAATTGAGCGTCTCTGATAGTGAAGTCTGTCAACCAGCGGCAGCAGTCAGTTGCCAACTCGTGCTGTTGCCACCAGCGCCTGACTGTTGCCGGATGTCAGAGTGGACTGGTTTTTCAGGCTTGCATTGATCTGTTGCTTTGGGATTGTTGCTGGTTTGCGGGTGATGTGGATAGGGCAATAAGTTGAACTTGCTAAAGTATGATCACCATCAGTGTATGTAAAAAGCATATATATGACAAATGCAAGTATAATAATAGAATCAAAGAATTTTATGACGTTCTCGTATTGAAGAAAGCGGTTCTGGATGACTTTGGTCAGCTTCATTTTGTTGTGAGCTGCCGTGACCGGTGTGGCATGAGTCGCAGCGCATGCCCGTTCGTACAATATTTTTATTGTTTGCTCTGAAATAAGGTTGTCGTCGTTGAGTATTTGTTAACAATCAAACCAGAGGAGAATTAAAAATGAATCGTTATGCTTGCTTGAAGATAGGATTTGCATCCTTGCTGTTTATCACGGCGGCCTATGGAATGCCGGCTTTTGCGGCCAAGGATGTCATTTATCCGTCGGAGGCAAGTGCCATGATCAATGATGCATCGGTTACGGTCGGGAATGACTTTACTGCCGGGGCTAATGGTCATACGGCGCTTGATAATGCTTTGTATGCAGGCGACGCAGTTAAAGTGACAGTCACCTGGAAGATTCAGGACAACAGCGGGCCCGGCACTGACACAAGCTATCCAATAGAAGTAAGAAGCGTTGGCTTCTCCGTTTTGCCTGCAGAGACCAATCCTGTCCCGTTGGCGGCAACGTTGACGAGTGCTTGGTGTACTGGCATTACATCGAGCACGAGTACTTGCACAGCGGAAATCAATTTCTATGCGCCAGCAGCTATTGGAGGTTATGTGGTAGAGATTGAGGCTGCCGATTCGGTAACCGGATCCGGCTCCAATACCGCGCTTAATGGACGTACCCATGTAATCAGCTTCTCGGTCGAATTGCTCGATGAGACAGTGCAGCCAAAGGAGACTAAGCTGACGGTCGATCCCAAATGTGTTCTCTTCAATGGTGACGTTAATCTAACGGCGACGCTTGAAGAATTGGCCGGTGGTGCCAAGATTGAAAATGCTGACATCAGCTATGAAATTGACAGCATCTTGGCTGGATCTGCTGTGACAGGTGCAAATGGGATTGCGAGCCTGCCGTATAACGTGACTGGACTCGGTGCTGGTGATCATATACTTTATGCTGAATTCAGCGGCAGCTATGAATACCTGAAATCCAATGATACCAACACTCTGGGGATCAGTTATCTGTTCATGGGCTTTGGACAACCGATCAATGGCGATGGTAGCAGCATCTTCAGCGGTCGTGTCGTACCGATAAAAATCAAACTGGTCGATGCTTTTGGCTTGCCGGTTACTGATGCCGAGCCGACAGTATGGCTGGCTCCGTACGATACGATCGAGGGCGTAGGGGAGGAGCTTAAGCAGGTATCATCCGTCGCTGCCTCTGATACTGATAATGTGATGCGTTACGTGCCCGAGGACAGGCAATATGTCTATAACTGGGATACCAAAGACCTCGAAAACGGTACCTATGCAGTCGTGGTAGAGCTTGGCGACAGTCCGACCTGCCGCACCGAGAATCCTTACGCAATCATAACAGTCGCCAAGAAGGGTGGCAGAAAGTAAAGTCAAGTCGTGCTGAGGCATGCATTGGATTAAACAGCCACTGGCTTTGGTTGGTGGTTGTTTAATCGGCATCAGAAGCAAAAATTTTATAGAAGCACGGGGATTATCGCCATTATATGCTACAGTTATTTCTGCAGCGTATGAAGAACTGCAGCATTCCGTTTAAAGCAGCACCGGTTTTCATGGTGTTTTTGTCAGTCAGATATTTTTGTTATCTTTATCTATAGGAGGAACAACAATGAAAAAGGTACTATTCGCTCTTGTTTTTTGGGGATTCATGTTTGCATCGCCTGCATGGGTGGTGGCGGGGGAGCACCATTCAGCAGGTAGCCAAACGCAGGCAATCGGGCCCTACTACATAGAACTGATCGCTAAGGATGGCCAATTGGAACTGCGTGTCGAGGATCTCAATCGAAGCCCAGTGATAACCAGGGGGGGTTCGGCTAAGGCGAATGTAATTGACAAAGATGGCAATCGCGTTACGGTCAGATTCAAACCGGTTTTCGGTAATATCATGAGAGGGTCTGGTGATTTCAAGATCACTCCCGATACCAATGTTTCCGTATTCCTTGCTATGGATCACAGAGGTACGCATGTCGCACGTTTTTCTTCGCTGGTTGAAGCAGCGCCTGCCGAAGCGGCCAGCAGTGATGAGCATGAGCATGCTACTAATGAGCAGGTGCATGAAGACAACGGTGATGGTGATGAAGATGAACAACACCACGATGAGGACGCTTCCGACTATGAGTCTTCCTACTAAGATTCAAGCTGGATAGCAACCGATTCCGCCAATTGGGCATCATGGAAGCGAAGCCCAATTGGCGGAGGGTGGAAGCATTTCAAAAATAGTGTTGGTCCCTGCCTACCTCTCCTGTGCACTCTGAAATGCCGGATCGATCATTCGGCTGTCTCTAACCGATTCATATCAATCGCCAACCCGCCTTCCTCTCTCGTTGGCATCGCTGCAAGATCGTTATGCCGTTAAACTGTTCTCGGCAGACGATTTCTGAATGACCTGCCGAAAATTTTCCTGTCAAAGTAATTTTCCTCCGGAAATTATCAGATCCTCTGCGGTTTGTGATGACTGTGACCGGGCTGATAAATGCGTCTGCAGAAACTGAATGATTATCTTTTGTGTGCTTTCGTCATTCCTGAGATTGGCATGATAGTGTGGTGGATTTGCCTGCTGCGGTACGAGAAACTGCTTGCTGCCCCGGTATTTGCTGAACAGACTCAAAGCTTGCCTATAGGGCGTTACCCTGTCGTCAGGGTGATGCACGAAAATGATCGGGATATCGCTATAGGTATTAATGCAATGGGTGACATCAAACGCGTTGGGCGAGGTTGCGCTGACAATGAGGGCGGTGGGTAACAGGATCGGAAACAGCGGCCATAAATACCAGGCCTGTTTGAGTTTCGTGTACGCAATTGACTTCGGGTCGAATGCACCTTCCACTATGATCGCAGCTAGTTTCCCTGTCCTGAGCGGCAGACACAATCCTGCAGCGCTGCTGATGGAATGGCCTGAATAAGCAATGCGTTCGTCTGGGTATCTGGACTTCAAATCAGAATGAAAGGCTGCAACATCCCCAACGAGTGAATACAAATCCGCGCGCCCCTCGTTATCGTCGTATCCCTGAAAGCTAATGACCAATACCCGGAAGCCATGACCAAGCAAGAATCTGTAATATTCCAGGGTATGATGCCGTGACATCGCATTTCCACCTGACACAATGACCGTGCCAATATCTCCTTCAGACTCAAATAAAAGCCCCCGCAGTTTATGCCCTGAATCATTACTAACCGTGATTGCTTGCAGACGATACCCGTTGGGCGCTGGAGGTGGCTGATAAAAAGCATCCATGCTTCGCGCCAGTTCGGGGTAAAGCATCAATCTGGAAGCGCAGCCAGTAAGCAACGCAACAAGTACGGTGATGAGCAGGGCAATGCAGCACTTGCGGGCCGACCGCTTGCTGATACTTTGCTGAATCAATGCGATTAACATGGTTCCCGGATATGGAGCGCTAAAGTTTGTTGCCGTGATATTACGTCCATAATAACCTGCAATTATGGAGCTACCCGATGCAATCGAATAGATGCTGATTAAGCAGCATGCATGGTTTTATCCATATGGAATGCTGGCTGAGTGTCTCGCGTTCATGGCGAGTGTGGCAAACGAACTTGGGCTGTGCGTGTAATTGTTGGCAAACTCTGCAGGATCGCTATGGCGCTGCGCGCCTCGCGAAAACATAGCGTGGGGCTGTGAGTCAGCAGCAAAATAGATTTCTTTTGCAATAAAAAGCCAGGGATGAG
>NZ_JBEUDO010000064.1:0-14522 GCF_050584665.1 Nitrosomonas sp. ANs5 | reverse complement strand
ACGCATTCAGTAGCGGTCGCAACAATCTGATTACGCATCCGCCTACCAAAAACAGTAAACGCGGGATAATCGGGGTCAGAGTGAAATTAATTGCAAAGAAGGTGGCAAGACTTGCAATCATGAATTTTTGAGCGAAATTTTATTGATCGCTTTACTGACAGCAGAATAGCGCTATCGATCAGGTCGGCCGGGGGGTTACCCGCGCCGGCTCCTCACAGATCAGGACGGGCACGATTAGCGCATCCGGCTCTTCGATTTATAGCTTCGCTAAACGATGGGACGAACCACGATGCGTGGTGTGGGCAAAGGATATCACTACAGCAAGCGCTGGAGTTTATCCCAACTAGTACTCCGTTCCGTCAATTAGCTTACAAATGATGGAATCGATGGATTCGCCTGCCAGGCTAGGCGCAAACCGCAGTCATAGCCGTAGCTATGGCGAGGATTTGCAACAACGCATGACAGGCGAAGGCGCAATTTCATGTAAGCGGTTTGGCGGAACGGAGTACTAGTCCACCAGCAGGTGCTGGTGCTCAAGCTGAATTGCACAGCGCCTAAACCAGATAACAGTGTTACAACGCCTTGGAACAGCATCACCGTTCCAAGCCGAGGACAAGGCATGGCAGTCGTTCCAGCTCAATGCACCTTGATTGGGATTACTCCGGATTTTCTGTGGATTTGTTCTGTTCGGCAGCAGGAGGCGCCATCAGTGTAACCAGCTTTTCGGTTTGCAGGCTTTCTTGGCGTATCATCTTCCCTTCGACAGCTGCGCCTTCATGAATTTTGACAGTTTTATAATGAATATCGCCAATGATTCTGGCATTTGGCTGCAATTCAATATCCTGGTCTGCGTGAACCGGACCTTTCACCATCCCGTTAATGATCAGATGCGGCACTTTGATCTTGCCCTCGATCACGCCCTGCTCGCTCAGCACTAACATTGCGTGCGGCTCATCTCCGGTTGCGAGAATATTTCCGCAAACGCGGCCATCCACACGCAAACCGCCACTAAACTCAATATCGCCGGTGATGACGGTATTGGCCCCAACGAGCGTATCGATCTGGCTAGGGGTTTTCTTTTTTCGTCCAAACATACACTGATTCCTTACAGAGATAATTGAATCGTTTTCGTCAGAATCGCCTTGGACTCGCCATTCTCATATATACGCACCTGCAAGCTTTCCACTACCGTTTCAGATGGCACCTGAAAACTTTTTTCCAGTCTGTGATAAAAGCGGAAATCGATGGGAAACCCCTTGGACGCATTTTCATCCACGAGCGAAATAAGCTTCTTCTCACCCTCCTGGAGTAGGCCCACAACAAACTCCAGTTGACCGCTGAAATTCTTGACAGGCTGCCCACCTTGGGCCAGCAACAGGGTGTAAAGATATTCACCCGGCAGCTGTCCTGGCTCAAGCGTAAAACGATGAATGGTGAGCTCGGCTTCAGATGGCCCTTCATTTCCAGAAATCAAGCGCTGGAACAGGGCCAGATCTTCCCGCAAACGCTCATTCTCTTCATCCAGCGATTTGACCTGCTTCACGAGATCCATGCGCGTGGCATTACTGATCTGCAACTGTCTAACAAGCTCAGCTATCTGCGCGCACAATGCCGGATTATATTTCTCCAGACAGTTGCTCGACGCCAGGATTTGTTCGAGCGCAGGATCGGGAACGGGGTTGCCACTACCCGATGGAACGGAAGTGCGTCCGGCTTCAAACATGCCCCATGCGAGCAAAGCGATCAGCAGCAAGCCGATAACAGCCACCAGCAGACGCCGGTACCAAGGCACATGAGGACGCACAATCATTTTGGAGGCGCTGATGGTCGGCTTATGATGCAACAATTTACTTGCCTCAGGTGTTAAAAATCACAGGAGATGGGATGCCTGGAGACAGCAACCGGTTTCTGGCCAGGCAGGTGCCTCACCTGCCAACCAACAGCGGCTATGGCAAAAGCGGCACATGTTTGATACCCATCGCTTCAGGCAACCCATACATTATATTCATATTCTGAACGGCCTGCCCGGCAGCCCCTTTAACTAAATTATCTGTCACCGACAGCACAACAACCATATCCCCGCCCTGCGGGCGATGCACTGCAATTCGGCAGAAATTCGAGCCACGCACCGATCGCGTCTGCGGATGGCTGCCTGCAGGCAGCACATCCACAAAGGGTTCGTCAATATAGCGCTCCTCGTACAAGGCCTGTAGATCGGTCTCTTTGAGAAGCCGTGCATAAAGTGTTGCGTGAATACCCCGGATCATCGGCGTCAAATGTGGCACAAAGGTCAAACCAACCGGTTTTTGGGAGCGCGCGCTCAGCCCTTGCCGGATTTCCGGCAAATGACGATGGCCTGGCACCCCATAGGATTTGAAATTGTCGGCCGCTTCGGCAAACAGTGTATGCACTTCCGCCTTGCGCCCGGCACCAGAAACACCGGATTTGGTATCGGCCACCAAATGATCAATGTCCACTATACCTGCTTCGATCAACGGCAGAAAACCCAGCTGCACCGCCGTGGGATAGCAACCGGGATTGGCGATCAATCTTGCCTGCTGTATTTTCTCCCGGTTCACCTCAGGCAAACCATAAACGGCCTCTGCCACCAATTCGGGAGATGCATGCTGCATGCCATACCACTTCTCCCACTCGGCAACATCCTTGATTCTGAAATCGGCAGCCAGGTCGATCACCTTCACCCCCGCGTCCAGTAGCTTTCTTGCCTGCTGCATGGCAACACCGTTGGGCGTGGCAAAAAACACTAGATCGCACTGACCCAGATCTGCCTGGGCCGGATCACTGAATTTAAGCGCCACTTGTCCGCGCAAACTCGGAAAGAGTTCATCGACGCCCATTCCACTTTCCTGCCGAGAGGTAATCACCTGCAATCGAACTTTGGGATGCTGTACAAGAATCCGTAACAGTTCAACGCCTGTGTAACCTGTTCCACCTACAATGCCAACCTTGATCATCCAAATTACCGGTTATGACTGAAATAAAGGCAATTTATGACATAAATTGCACTGCAATTGATGAAAAATTGATACAGATACAAAAAAGCCGCCCAACAAGGCGGCTTTTTGAGCAATGTGCATCGATCAACGTTTTGAAAATTGCTTACGGCGTCGAGCTTTGCGCAAGCCGACTTTTTTCCGCTCTACTTCACGCGCATCCCGCGTGACAAAACCAGCTTTACTCAGAACAGGTTTCAGCGTTTCATCGTAATCGATCAATGCGCGGGTAATGCCGTGACGCACAGCACCGGCCTGACCAGACTCTCCACCGCCGCGGATATTGACCATAATATCCAGATTACCAGTATTGCCCGTCAATTCCAGGGGCTGACGAATAATCATACGCCCAGTTTCTCGCGAGAAATACTCATCGGCAGGCTTGCGATTAACCGTAATAACTCCTGTGCCCGGTTTGATAAAAACACGCGCGACGGCGCTTTTTCTGCGCCCTGTTCCGTAATTATATTGAATCGCCATAAGATTAAGCGTTGATTTCCAGTGGTTGTGGTTGTTGAGCGGCATGAGGATGCGTATCCCCTGCATACAGTTTGAGCTTCTTGATCATGGCATAGCCCAGCGGACCTTTCGGCAACATCCCCTTGACTGCCTTCTCAAGCGGCCGGCCAGGAAAACGCTCATGCATCTTGCGGAAAGTTGTTTGGTAAATACCACCAGGATAACCACTGTGACGATAATATATCTTGTCTTCGGCTTTATTGCCCGTTACCCGCAATTTATCAACATTGATGACCACGATGTAATCACCGGTATCTACATGCGGTGTGTAAATGGGCTTGTGTTTGCCGCGCAAGCGATGGGCAATAGCCGCCGCCAATCTTCCCAAAACTTTATCGGTTGCGTCAACCACAAACCATTCATGCTTGACTTCATGTGGTTTGGCAGAAAAGGTTTTCACTGATTTTCCTCTGTGGTACAAAATAATCGAGGATTATCTGTTAGCGTAAGAAAAAAGTCAAACGCCTTCATCGCAATGCCGCAAAAAAACCTGTCATGCATGGCATAACACCCCACCCCGCAATCGCCTGATAATTTCTCAAACAGCAAAATCAGACCAAAACGGGATTTTTTGTCAAAGCAACCAGGACGATGTAAATAAACACGCCTTGCGCCAGTATCCAAGTCGTGGCCTTGACGCGGCGGGTCTTGGCGAACCTGAAAGCGATCATACCCAGGGCAATATATACCAACAATCCGCCGATTTTCGCTGCCAGCCAGGGCTCCTCCACTGGATTTCGTTGCGTCAGCATGGCCAAGGCAATCGCACTCGCCAGCAAGATCGTATCATTGATATGCGGCATGATTTTTACCCAGCGCTGCCGCAATACGGAGGAGGCACGCAACATCCACAACCCACGCGACAAAAATAGTAAATAACTGAATATCACGCAGGTTACATGCAGCAGTTTCAAGATTGCATAGTCCATTACCATTCCCCAGAAAATAGCCAGCCATGACTGCCTGCCACAGCACCAGCAACCGTAATCAGACTGATACCGAGCAATATCCAGTGCATACGCTGCATTCTTGTTAACATGGCTTTTGGATCAGGTAGCGTGCGCCCATGCCCCTGATGGGGCAATACCCGCGGTTCAAGTATGAATAGAAATACTGTAAATATCATCCAGACCAGGACCATGGCATGCATCCACCAGAATCGCAGTTCAGCAAAGCGATCCCAGGCATCCAGAAGGTGCATCATATAGAAACCGGACAGCCCCACCAACAAGGTGGTGAAACGCGCCTGTCGTGCGAAGCGTTTCTCGATGCGCCGAAAAATCTCCAGACCATCAGAAGCGGATGGCATCCGCCTGATCATCGGCAGCACTGTGCTAGTCACCATCGCCACCCCACCGATCCATAGCACAACCCCGAGGACATGCAACACTCTCGCCACGATGAAATCATCCATAACCGGAGACAACCAATCGGTTTACAGTTTCATTCAATAACCGGGGGAAACAGTCATGCCATGACCCAGGCTTTTGCCTCATCATAATCCGAGAACACGACAACCTCTGCATCAGTAAACAAATTGGAAACCCAAAGACTCCATATCTGCCACTGATTATCCGTGACCACGGCAACACGATTGATTTGGCTGCCGTGCTCGCGCATAAACTTGATCTCTTCCCATGCGACATCCACGGTATATGACACCATGTCGCGCCAATCAAGCAGCAAATTGGCCTCGCCATTGAAATGAAATTCATAAAGCACCTGATCTTCAAACTGCTTGAAATCATCAAGAGTGAATTCACCGATAATCGCAACGGTGATTAAATGCCCGGTTTTTTCGATACTAATCATGGTCGTCTACTCCGAATTATGAGTCCGCAATCATAGTTAAATGGTGGTTAGGTTGCAAATAAGGTTTTGATACGTGCAATTTCTGGGATTCAACCAGGCTTGCGGACCGCTGCCGGCATCACCCGGATACTCAGAAGTCCTCCCAGCACAATCAGCCCCATTCCCAGCCATGCCGAGACAGGCAACCATGCGTTCCAAAAGAACAAGTCCAGCAGTCCTGCAAACAATACCGAGCTGTAGGCGAGTGTGCCAACGACGACCGTATTGCCACCCCGGTGTGCGCGAGAAAGTGCAAGCTGTGCCAAGGTTGCAGTCACCCCCACGCCCAGAACCAATATCAACCCTTCTGTATTGACAGGGCTAAAGGTGGTAAACGCCAGCCAGGCACCAGTGATCACGGTACACATAAGCGTGAAATAAAATACGATGCGCCAGTCCGATTCACCCAGTGCGCTCAATTGTTTGACGTTGAAATGCGCGACGCCGGCAAACAAGCCGGAACCCAGCCCAATCAGCGCCATATCCCATTGGCCTTCGTTCAAGGTTGGCCGAAGCAGCAAAATCACACCAAGAAAGCCCAATAACACGGCCATAGCCAACCGCCAATTGCAATTCTCCTTCAACAACATGACGGCCAGAAAAACCAGAAACAAAGGCCAGGTATTATTCAGAGAAATAGCTGTCGCCAACGGTAATTGCAAGATACAGTAGAAAAACAACAGTACCCCGCATAACCCGGACAGCCCGCGCCAGCAATGGATTTTCCAATACGCCGTAGCCAGCGGAATGGAATAGATCCGCATCATCAAAAAAGTGGCCACCACCCCGACCAGCGATCGATAAAAGACCAGCTCCGTATTAGAAAAAAAGACTGCAGCCAATTTGACCAATACACCCATGCAGGCAAACATGAAGCCAGCCGCCAGCATCCACAACGCAGCCATCTAATGGGAAATGCTAGCGCTTGGGCAGACGGTGCCCAATTTCACGCCGCAGAAAATTGTGGAAATGGGCCATACCGGCTTCCATTGGCATTTGATAAGGGCCCACTTCGTTGATTCCCTGTTGATAAAGCGCTCGCCGCCCGGCAGTCATCCGTCTGCATATTTCATCATCTTCCTTCGCAGTTTCTCGATAGGCGGCCTGTTCCTGCTCCACGAATTCGCGTTCAAATAAAGCGATTTCTTCCGGATAGTAAAACTCGACCACATTCATGCATGTTTCCACACCGGTCGGGTGGATGGTGCTGATCACGAGTGTATGCGGATACCATTCAAGCATGATATTAGGATAATAGAGCAACCAGATGGCACCATGGCGCGGCAGCCGTTGTTCATGTTGCTGCAATACCTGAGCATGCCAACCAGCATAAACTTCAGAGCCCGTCCGAGCAAAATTGGGATTCACGCCGACAGTCTGAACATTGTACCGATCACCAAATTCCCAATCGAGTTTGCTCGTGTCGACAAAATGCCCCAACCCCGGATGAAATGGGTCAACATGATAGTCTTCCAGGTAGACTTCAATGAATGTTTTCCAGTTACATGGGTAATGATCAATCTGCATGCGATCCAGCACATACCCGGAGAAATCAAATTCCTCCTGTATGCTCAAGCTGCTCAGTTCCTGCGCAATATCGCGCTTGCCCGCAAAAACCAGTCCATTCCATTGCTGCAAAGTCGTCTTGCTCAAGTTTAGACAAGGGTTCTTCTTGAAATGAGGCGCACCCAATAACTTGCCATCGGTTGCATAGGTCCAGCGATGAATCGGACAGACGATATTTCTGGTATTGCCTTTTCCTTCCAGGATCAATGCCTGACGGTGGCGGCAGATGTTCGACAAGAGCTCGATACCATGTTCGTTATGGACCAACATCCTGGCATTGTCCTGCCATGGCAATACATAATAATCTCCCTTATTGGGAACCATCAGTTCGTGACCCACATATCCAGGGCCTTGATCGAACAAAATCTGCTTTTCGATCTCAAACACCTGTGGATCCAGATACCATTCCACGGGAAGCTGCGGGTGCAGTTCGGCGGAATCCAAAACTTGTGCTAAGCTGGACATATGCTTTTTAAGTACGACCTCCTGATTAATCATCATAAATCAAATATTTTTATGCTATAAGAAATCAACCACTGAAAAAACCATGAAAACGGCTCAAGACCATTTCCCTGCTATACAGCCTTACAACATGTGCAGCATCCCGTTGGACAGCCAATCACTTTGAGGATTTAATCACATCCCTTCGTGCATCGACTATAATTGCTGGATAACGTAATGACCCACCCGAATCGTTGAACGCCGCATTATCCTCTTCTTTCATAAGATTACAATTACCGGGCGCGATCAATGATCATCGGAATTGATAACACACAAGACAAATTGACTCAATGAAATTACACTACAAGCAAACGGCTATCCCATTGCTGCTCACAAGCTTGTTCGCATTAACGCTGACAGCCTGTGACAGTGCACAAGACACAACCACCAGCGGAAAATCAACAACATTGCGCCAAGGCCCGGCCACCGGAATATTGACGGATGCCGCCATTGAGGGCGTATCCTATTCTGCATCTTCAGGCGCATCAGGCATCACTGACGCAGCGGGCCTGTTCAAATTCAACTACGGTGATCACGTTGAATTCCGGATTGGTCAATTGAACCTGGGTGAAGTTCCTGGAGCGGCCCTCATCACGCCGATTGAATTGGCTGCTGGCCATGCAAACAAGCTGCAAAACCTGCTGATTCTGTTTCAGTCACTCGATGCTGACAATGATCCAGGCAATGGCATCACCATCCCCCAAGCCGCGGCCGCTGCACTCGATACATCTATCGATCTAAAAATGGCGCCCGAGGATTTTGTCAACGCGCCCGCCCTGCTTGCTGCGCGGGAAGCTGCCGATATTCCAGGTGATATCAGAACCGCCGAACAGGCAAATGCACACTTTCTGTCTCAAGCGGTCAATCTGCTCGGCAACCATCTCTGGGCGAATTATGACGATTCCGGCGCCAGCTTCTTTCGCATGTCAACCGATGGCAGCGGAGAATATCTGCATGGCATCACGACGGCAGATGATGTCTGTGATGCCAATCGCTCATGTGGCAGCAAAGTGGTTTTCACGGCCGGTGTGGAATACGGTGTCGCCGAAGCCACCGAGGTTGATGAACGTGGCTTCAAACTTGCCAGCACGACAGAAGTCGACACCAATCTTCAGTCCGGCCTCTCGCACCCGCGCCCTTCCTGGCGCATCCATACCGACGGCGATGAATTAATCATGTCGGATATTGTGGTCGTCCAGCGGGAAAGAGAACAAGCCAGTCTGTTTGGCGAGCTGTTTCATATTTCGAAACCCATCGAGCTCAGCTCCGATGACGAAGTTGCCGAGACCGAGGTTCAAGAAACGCGCTATATGAAAATGGATAACAACCCGAGCGATATTGTCGGCGCATGGGCTGAGAGCAGAGACACCATCAAGACACCCACCTTGCTGTTCTTTGCCAACAATCGCTATATGCTGGTCGATCCAACCGGCACAGCAGGTCAATCGGCACCCGCTGCCTGCGCCAAGCCTGGCGTAGAGTTTGCCACGTACGCATACGATACCGCCAGCAGTGCGCTCAAACTGTCCACCTTCATCTATAACACCAGCGGTTGCGCCGGTCTATCGGAACATACCGGGCAGGCGCTGACGTTCGAAATCGATACGGATGGCCAAAGCGCAACCCTTAGCCGGGAAGGTCGAGCACTCTTTACCCTGTACCGTATTTCCATTTAATCAAACCCCGCCAGGGGCGTTGATTCACCAGCGGGCCGGTTACGTCGCTGTCATTCGACAAACCGGCCCCAAAAAGCTACTGCATGGCAATTATCCGTGTCGCGCTTGATGTGCCAGTGGATTGCCTGTTCGACTACCTTGCTCCGGATGCCAGCGTAGCCGATATTGGCCTGCGCGTATGTGTGCCTTTTGGCAAGCGGCGAACACTGGGCATTATCCTGTCTGTCTGCGCAGACACCGCTATTCCGAGCAACAAGCTCAAGCAAGCCGAGCGGATCTACCGCGACATCCCTCCCCTGCCGCCCGCTTTGCTTGAATTATTCAAGTTCTGCAATCGCTACTATCACCACCCCATCGGGCAAGTGGTCATGAACAGCATACCCAACCGGTTACGCCAGTTCAAACTGACGATCGACCAGCCGTCCCGGGCATTTGCATGGGTGATCACAGACAAGGGGCGCCTGCTCGACGCCACCGATATCCCAGCCAGATCGAGAGCAAAACGGTTGCTGCTCACCACGCTCCAGGATAATGGCCAGATTCCACCCGAAGCTTTCAAGCAGATGAGCGCCCACAACCGGAAATTGCTGCGTGAATTTCTGGCGCTGGACTGGGTCACGCAAATGCCTCTCGTGCCGGGGCTCCCCACCGCCCAAACAGAGCCGCCCAGCCCGACACCCGAGCAAAACGCCGCCATAGCCGCCATTCTGGCCGATACTGGCATGTTTGCCTCATGGCTGTTACACGGCATCACGGGCAGCGGCAAAACCGAGGTCTATCTCCGTGTCACTGCCGCGCTGTTGAAACAGCAGCGGCAGGTGTTGCTGCTGGTGCCCGAAATCAATCTTACCCCGCAGCTGGAAGCAAGGTTCAAGCAGCGCTTTCCAGAAACGGCTGTGGTCAGTCTGCATAGTGGTTTGAATGACAATGAACGGCTGCAAGGCTGGCTACTTGCGCAACAAGGCAAGGCCGGCATTGTCCTGGGCACCCGCCTGGCTGTGTTTACACCACTACCCGAACTGGGCCTGATCGTAGTCGATGAAGAACAGGATCTCTCTTTCAAGCAGCAAGATGGTTTACGCTATTCCGCCCGCGATCTGGCTATTTACCGGGCAAAACAAGCTGGTGTACCCATCATTCTTGGTTCGGCCACCCCTTCACTGGAAAGTTACCAGCATGCTCTTGCAGGGCATTACCGGCTATTACGCCTGCATTCCCGTGCAGTCAGCGGCGCAACGTTACCGGTCATACGCTGCATCGACTTACGCCTGACCAAAGCCCCGGAAGGACTTACCGAGCCCTTGCTGACTGCATTACAGACAGCACTCTCGCAACAGCAGCAAAGTCTGGTATTCATCAACCGTCGTGGCTACGCGCCGGTATTGTTATGCAAATCCTGTGGCTGGGTTGCAGCCTGCACGCGCTGCTCCAGCCGTCTGGTTGTGCACTTGCATGCCCGGCAGCTGCGTTGCCATTATTGCGGACACCAGCAAACCGTTCCAGCCGCCTGCCCGGAATGCGGCGATCCAGATATATTGCCGTTCGGTCAAGGCACCCAGCGCATCGAAGCGGCCCTGCGCAGCCATTTTCCCGCAGCGCGCATCCTGCGCGTCGACCGTGACAGCATACGCCGCAAACATGCCTGGCAATCGGTGCTCGATGCCGTTCAGAATCAACAAGTGGATATTCTGGTAGGCACCCAGCTGCTTGCGAAGGGACATGACTTCCCCAATCTGTCACTGGTATGCATCCTCAACGCCGATGCATCACTCTACAGCACCGATTTTCGCGCGGAAGAACAATTATTCGCGCAACTGATGCAAGTGGCCGGGCGTGCCGGCCGGGCAGACATCCCTGGCACGGTTCTCATCCAGACCGAATTCCCTCATCATCCGCTATATCAGGCACTCAGCCGCCAAAACTATGACAGCCATGCCCGCACTCTCCTGAGAGAACGCCAGTTGACCCACTTCCCGCCATTTGCTTATCAGGCCGTACTGCGCGCAGAAGCAATCGTCATTGACAGTGCGTTGGCTTTTCTTGGCAAGGCTGCGAAAATAGCCACTGCCTGCGAGCAATTCGGCCAGATTCAACTATTCGATCCGGTCCCTGCGCCGATGATGCGTCTCAAAGGCCGGGAACGCGCGCAGCTACTCGTGCATGCTCATTCGCGCAAGCACCTGCAAGAATTTCTGTTTGATTGGCAGCAACGCCTGCACACACTCGCCGCCCAAAAAAAAGTACGCTGGCATCTGGATATCGATCCTCTGATGCTATGACGCATATTTAAAGTGTCCGGAGAGCAAAAGTTTATGGCTGCCTATAAAGGCTGCTCGGCCTAAAATCCACTTCTCAGCTCGTCTCCCCAATGAAGAATAGCAAAACCATTTTGATTCCCCAATGTCAGAAACCGATGTAAACTTCTCACATCACCCAAAGAAAAAATAATGAACACATTGCCCGAGACAATTCTGCGACGTGCCCGCTCCCTTTCTGAGGGCGGCGTGATGTCTCCCAAGGAGTTTCTTCATCTGGGAAGCCGAGCCGCTGTAGATCAGGCATTCTCGCGACTGGCCAGAGAAGGCAAACTGTTGCGGGTGGCTCGGGGTACCTACGTCGCCCCGGTAGTCAGCCGGTTTGGATCACGCGCCCCTGCTCCTGAAAAAGTCGTGAGGTCATTGGCCAAGCGAAGTGGTGAAATCGTCGTTCCACACGGCGCAAATTCAGCCAACGCCCTGGGCCTGACTCAACAGGTTCCCATCAAAGAGGTCTACCTGACCTCCGGTCGCACCCGAAAACTTAAACTGGGCAAAGGGGAAATCCTGGTAAAACACGCCCCGCGCTGGATGCTGACCCTGGGAACACGGCCAGCTGGCGAAGCCGTGCGGGCACTGGCATGGATCGGGCCGACACATGCCGATGTGTCTCTGGCATCACTGCATCGCACCCTTCCCCCCGCTGAATGGAAAGCGCTGACTTCAGCTCGCTCTGCTCTGCCTTCCTGGATGGCGAAGGCCATCGGCGAGGAAGCGGCGCATGCCTGAAAGTTTTTTTGAGCTCAGCCAGAAGGATCAACGGGAGGCACTCGAATACGTCCGAGCCGAAACCGGGCGCCCCGCCCATCTGCTCGAAAAGGATATTTGGGTGGTGTGGGCACTCCGTACCCTATTCGAGACAGCAATAGGAATTGACCTCACTTTCAAGGGCGGCACATCCCTATCGAAGGTCTACAGGGTCATTGATCGCTTTTCGGAAGACATCGATCTGACCTGCAATATCCGCAAGCTGATCCCAGACCTTATAGGCGCAGGCGGAGAACTGCCCCTCAGCCGAAGTCAAGCCGGCAAGTGGACGAAAGCCGTACGTCATCGCCTGCCCGAATGGATCACCACCAATATTCAACCGATCATTGAAACCGCACTGGTCAAAGAGTCGCTCAAAGCCCGGCTTGAGTTGGGAGGGAAAGACAATGATAAGCTATTGCTGCACTACCCTCCCCTTGCCGAAGGCACAGGATATATTGCACCAGTGGTCACACTGGAATTCGGCGGCCGAGCGACCGGTGAACCACACGAAACACACTCTGTAGAGTGCGATATTGCCGAACACCTGACAGAAGTGACATTTCCGACCGCATCACCACAGGTCATGAGTCTGACCCGAACCTTCTGGGAAAAAGCAACGGCTGCGCACGCATTCTGTGTCCAGGGTCGCATCCTGGGAGAACGGTACGCCCGACATTGGCATGATCTGGCCGCTATAAGTCGAAGCCAACACTTTGTAACAGCAATCTCCGATCACGCCGTAGCTTTGACCGTCGCTCAACATAAGTCACACTTCTTCATCGAAAAGGACAAGGACGGCCGGACCATTGACTATATAGCGGCAATCAGTGGCCAACTGGCAATTGTTCCCGAGGGCACCGCCAAAACTGCGCTCGCTCAAGACTATGCAGCCATGCTGGCCGACAAAGTGATGGTCGGCGATGCCCTACCCTTCGAAGAACTCCTTAGTGCTTGCGATTATCTGCAGAAGCAGGCGAATGAAACCTTAATTGCAGCCCGATCCTGACTGGGGCGAGAAGGGGCCACCGGATTCCCGGTTCAGCTCGGAGAGCTTCATTTACCGTCTCTGGATGACAAAGAAATGATTGGCGGCAGCTGTGGCACGCGTCCGATGGATCGGACCCAATCCGACCAAATCATACCAAATCATGTCAATACACTATGCCTGGCCAATGATTCATGTCAACATTGGCAGTCTGCCCGGATTTTGACTTCACGTAGGAAGGCTATGTCAGAACGTTGGCTATCGGTCGAAGAGATCGCCGAATACCTCGGTGTGAGCAAGGACACCGTCTATGCGTGGATTCGCGGACGGGACATGCCCGCCCATCGTATTGGGCGACTGTGGAAGTTCAAGGCGCAGGAAGTCGACGAGTGGGTGAAGTCGGGTGGCGCCACTGGGAGTAAAGATGATGGAAGCAAAAAATAACTGCCATCCCCATGCGGCTGGGAATCCACGTTTCCAATATGGATGACTGCCTGTGACAGCCCGGGAATTGTATTTTGTCATTGCCTTGTTTGGGGAGACTGCGTGATGTATCAGGATTCAAATGGAGGGAAGGTTTCGAATGCCAATTCCAATAATTGATCTCTTTGCAGGCCCGGGAGGCCTTGGAGAGGGATTTTCCTCTCTTCGAGATCACAGGCGGCAACCATATTTCGAGATCGGCCTATCCATAGAAAAGGATCCCGTTGCGCATCGAACACTGACTCTTAGGACGGTATTCCGGCGCCTGCGTGGAACCAAGGATATCAGGCATTACTACAGCTACATACGAGGCGAGATCGACGAAGCCGCTTTTCGAAAAATACCGGCAATTGCCAGCGCCTTTGCTTATGCCGAAATTGAAGCCCGCTGTCTGGAGCTAGGGAAATCCGATGAACAAAACATCGACAACGAGATACGCACTGCACTCAAGGGGCAGGAGATCTGGGATCCCAGGCTGAGTGCTAACGTCTCCGACTAAGACAGTAGTACATGACCGACACCCTTCGCTATTACGACAGCAACGCACCTGAGTTCGTTGAAGCCACATTCGGGATATCAATGGTGTCTCTCTATGAGCAGTTCTTGTCGGAGATTCCCGAGGGCGGGCATATTCTAGACGCTGGCTGTGGTTCTGGTCGGGATGCGCTGTATTTTCATCAGCAGGGGTATCGGGTGTCGGCCTTTGATGGCTCCGAGGCCATTGCTGACCTGGCGCGGCAGAAAACAGGGCTGCCGATCGCGCATCGCACCTTTGCCGATGTATCGGAAATCGCGCGGTATGACGGCATCTGGGCCTGTGCGAGTTTGCTGCATCTGCCGGAGTCCAACATCCGCGACGCCC
>NZ_JBEUDO010000063.1:0-14896 GCF_050584665.1 Nitrosomonas sp. ANs5 | reverse complement strand
GCGCCTAGCCTGGCAGGCGAATCCATCGATTTCATTTGTAAGCTAATTGACGGTACGGAGTACTAGCCTGACCGATCGAATACAACGACATGACTGGCCTCCAGCCGGATGCCCATTTTCTCCCCAATCGCCCGATCATGACGACTGGGGATCAGCGCCAACACGACAGGCCCGCCAGCCAGCTCTAGTGTGTAAAGAATTTCTGCACCACGAAATGCCTTTTTACGTACAACCGCATTGAGCGCACTTTGGCCGTCATAGACAACGTCATCCGGGCGAATCAGCACATCGACTTCGCTGCCTGGCGGATAATGCCCATGCTCGGGCAAATCAGGATAATAAAGACCATCGGCAAGCATACCGAACGCCGTTTTTACCTGGCCTGACGATGACATGATACCCGGCAGCAGCACCCCCTGCCCCACGAAGCTTGCGACGAAACGGTTGACAGGGCGATGATAGAGATCATATGCACTACTCCACTGCATCATCTTTCCAGCGAGCATCACCCCTATTCTATCCGCAACTGCGAACGCCTCAGCCTGATCATGCGTCACCAGAATCGCCGTGATGTGTAACCGCTTGAGCAGCTCCCTCACCTCCTGGCTCAGACGCTCTCGCAGGCTCACATCCAGATTGGAAAAGGGTTCATCCAGCAGCATCAAATCGGGGCGGGGCGCCAAAGCGCGCGCTAAGGCCACACGCTGCTGCTGGCCACCAGACAGCTCATGCGGATAACGCTTGGCCACTTCCGCCAGACCGGTAATCTCCAATAATTCAGCCACCCGTTGCACACGTTCCGCCTGATTGCTGCGATGCAAACCAAACCCGACATTGGCGGCCACATTCAAGTGAGGAAACAGTGCGTATTCCTGAAACACCATCCCCACACGCCGCTGCTCTGGCGAAAGCACGAAACCCGGCCGGCTGACACTCACCCCGTTTAACCAGATCTGGCCAGACGAAACCGGCTCAAACCCGGCGATGCAGCGCAGGGCGGTAGTTTTTCCGCAACCGCTCGGTCCCAGCAGGCAACCGATCTCGCCTTTTTCCAGCGTGAACGAGAGTTCATCCACGATCAGCTGCTGGCCATAGGCACAGCTGATTCGGTCAAGTTCCAGTAGCTTGTTCATGGCCATCCTATGTTTCCGTCTGGCGCATCAACAAGATGATCGGCACCAGTCCGGCCAGAATCAGCGTCAGTGCAGGCAGGGCCGCCTGCTCCCATTCCCCTTCCGAAGTCAATGAAAATATACGCACAGCCAATGTATCCCAGTCAAAAGGCCGGGTCATCAAGGTGATCGGCATCTCCTTCATGACATCCACAAAAACCAGAACCGCTGCGGTGAACACGCCTCCCTTCAGCATCGGCAGATGCACCGATTTCAGCATCGTCCAACCGGTCACACCAAACCCCATAGCAGCCTCATCGATACTGCGCGTCACGCGCTGGAGCGCACTTTCCAAAGGGAAATAACTCACCGCGAGAAAGCGCGTCATATATGCAACCAGCATCACGGCAAGCGTACCCTGGATCAGAAAACCGGTCTCGATATCAAATAATCTGAACAAGCCATCGCTGATGAAATTGTCCAGCCATGTCAGCGGAATAAAAACACCCACTGCCAGCACGGCGCCCGGCAACGCGTAGCCAATCGTGGCCAGACGGACCGCCGAACGAGTGAAAAACCCTGTATGCAAACGGGCGGCGTAGGCCAGCATGATTGCAGCCAAGCATGTCAGCAAGGCGGCAAGCGCCGACAGCGACAGGGAATGCCAAACAAACTCCAGATAACGTTGATCCAGCTGGTGTGGGAAGGTATCCAGGGTCCAAATGCTCAATTGGACAACCGGCAGGACAAATGCGAATAACAACACCAGGCTCGCCAGAATCGTCACCCCAGCAGCACGCCAGCCCACCAGCTGGATGCGTTCGATTTGCCCGCTGCGCTTGCTCTCGGCAAAGCGCATACGCGAACGAAAACGCTGTTCGATCAAAATAACGACGAGCACAATCAAAATGAGCAGGGAGGCCAGCTGCGAAGCCGCTGACAAGGAAAACATGCCGAACCAGGTTTTATAGATCGCGGTGGTAAAGGTATCGTAATTGAATATCGCGACGGTTCCGAAATCAGCCAGTGTTTCCATCAGGGCCAACATCACGCCAGCCACGATCCAGGGACGCGCCATCGGCAGCGCCACCCTGAAAAATCCCTGGCGACGGCTGAGCCCCAGGGACTGCGCGACCTCCAGCAAGCGTTTTCCCTGCGTCAAAAAAGCATTGCGCGCCAATAAATAGACATAGGGATAAAAAGCCAGCGTCATGACAATCGCCACCCCTGATCCGCCACGTATATCCGGGAACCAGCTTAAATCGGAATCCAGCCAGGCGCGCAGGCTGGTCTGAAGCGGTCCCGTATAGTCGAAGATCCCGAGCGCCACGAAGGCTGTCACATAAGCCGGTATGGCAAGCGGCAAGAACAATGCCCAGGAAAAAAAACGGCAGCCTGGAAAGGCATAGACAGCCGTGAACCAGGCCAAGCTCACTCCCAGGAGCGATGTCCCGGCCATGACCCCCAGTGACAACCATAATGTATTCGTCAACAGCCGTGGCAGCGTGGTGGCCACCAGATGCTGCCAGATCTCGTCTTCCGGCAAAAATAGCGATGAAACGACCACACAGACCGGAATCAACACCAGGCCAGCGATCAGAAAAGGCACTGCCCGCCACATAGCCTGCGCGCCACTGCCCGCATGCCGGGAAATTCTCCTGGATGATGAATGTATGGTGGCGGCCCGGCTACCGGAGGAAGCGTTCTTGTCCAAATGAAAAGACCTAACGATAGCCCGCGCGATCCATCAGCCGAACCGCCTTGGCCTGCAGCTCTCCAGCCCGGACGACATTGGTCATATTTTCCTTGAAACTGCCCCAATAACGGGTCACTTCACTCTCTTCAGCCTGAGGATTGGCCGGAAACTCCATATTGAGCTCCGCAAACAGAGACTGGGCCTTTTCAGAAGACAGGTATTCCAGCAATTGTATGGCCGCACGCGGATTGCGGCTGTGCCGCGTCACGCCGGCACCGGAAATATTAATATGCACACCGCCATGATTCTGGTTTGGCCAGAAAATCGCCAACGGCAAATCAGGCTTGTCCTGCATCAATTTGCCATAGTAATAAGTATTGACCAGCGTCACATCGCATCGCCCGGCTGCCACGAACTCCATTGCGCGGGTATCATCCGTCAAGGGATCGGTCGCCAGATTGGCCACCCACCCCTTGACGATTTTCTCCGTTTCGGCCTCCCCATGCTCGGCAATCATCATTGCCACCAGCGATTGGTTGTAAACCTTCTTGGAGGTACGCAGGCATAACCGGCGCTTCCATTTCGGATCGGCCAGGTCTTCATAGGTTGACAATTCATCAGGCTGGACACGCTGCGGGTTATAAACGATCGTACGGGCACGCACCGTCAAGCCAAACCATTGTCCTTGCGGATCTCGCAAGTGCTCCGGAATATTGGCCGCCAGCACAGTAGAGTCTACAGACTGCAGCAACCCCTTGCGAGCCGCCTCCCATAAATTGCCCGCATCCGTGGTAATCAGTATATCCGCCGGTGTGCGCCTGCCTTCTGCGAGCAAGCGCGCCAGCAGTGCACCTTCCTTGTCTGTGGTGAATTTGACGCGTATGCCCGTCTCATGGGTAAAAGCATCGAACAAGGGTTTGATGAGCTGCTCGATTCTCGCGGAGTAGACAATGACTTCTTCAGCCCGGGTGCTGGACGTCGCAGACAAGGCGCCAAAAAACAAAATAATCGCGCACCAGCGGCCAAAAATAGTAGAGTGGAACATGTGTTTAACCTAGGATTCTTAGTTGAACGCTACTTTAATAGCGCATGGATCGTTATGAAAAGAATATATGCCTCTATACAATTTTCAGCAGGACGCATGAAGTGCAGGGCAAGCCCGCGTCAGCTTTATGGTGTCTCAACCCACCCTGCGCACGAGGGCTGCTGCTGCTGACACAGGCCATCAGGCGTGAAACAGTCGATCAGGCTTTTGCCGCAAACATCTTTCAGACATGCCTAACACCACAGCCATTAAGCAAGAATCCCGCGTCCAAATCGCTGACAGACAAGCTTACACCCTAAAAGTATACTATTAACAGGAATTATTATCATTCCAGTCTCCCAGCGATTGATGCTTGTCTATCATGCTTGCGCAGACTTTTTTGCAGACCGCATGGCTGAAAGGCAACCGTTTCATACACTCGATTGAAAGCGGTGCCACGCCATCTTGCCTGCAGCTTTCTCTACCCTATCAAGTGGCGATCACCACGCGGTTGCGGCCAGCCCGCTTGGCTTGATACATGGCAGCATCAGCCCGTTCCAGCAAGGCTTCCATTGTTTCGCCCTGTCTCAGCATTGCCACGCCCAGGCTGATGGTAATGTTGATATTCAACGCCTTGACATGGATAGGGCCAACCGCGATTTCCGCCCGGATGCGCTCGCCGATAATGCCTGCCATTTCGATATCCGTATTTTTCAGAATCACGGTAAACTCCTCTCCGCCAAAGCGTCCGACGATATCGAAATCGCGTACCGCGGCCTGGATACGCTCTGCCGTATGACGCAGCACTAAATCGCCCACCAGGTGACCATGAGTATCGTTGATGCTTTTGAAAAAATCCAGGTCGGCCATGATGATACTCAGCGGTTGCTTGCGCGCTTGGGCCCGGTCGATCTGCTGCGCCAGTATCTCCACCAGTTTGCTATAACTCACCAGACCGGTTAGCTGATCCACTGATGCACGCCGGCGCAGATGCGAAACCTCTCCACGCAGTGCCTGCAAGGATTTCTGGAGGGTATCGATTTCCGGCAGACGATAGCCTTCCGCGACCAGATAGAGATCTAGAGCGCCTATTCTCAGTGCACAATCAGTCAATTTATGCACATCTGACGTAATTCCGCCACTGACCGCGATGCATTCAACCACATTGCACTGGAGCAAACTATGCTGCAACAGCAGCAGATTCAACGGCATGTCAGCGCGGGCACAGGCAACGAAAAAAGTCAGCCGCCGGGCAAGATAGCCAGGCGAATCGAAATCCTGCCCGAAGCTTCGCAGCAAATCGATCCAGCCCTGCCGCAAAGTATGCCCGCGATCCGCCTGCTCGATTGACAAAAAATCCTGATCGTCTGCCAATGCGGCCAGGCAATTATCCACCAGCGCTTCGGCATGCTCATTCAAAAGCCCGGAACGCAGCTGGCACGCCAGCCGGCCATGTTCGGCATTCAGTCCGGCCGCTCGCACAACCTGCAGAAAGCGTACAGTATCGGAATCAGTCGGCGCAATATCGTGCATGGCAATACCCCCTCTCCCAGTCAAAATTCAGGCCGAATCCGGGCAGGAGCGGCGACTGTCGCTGATACACGCCGCCTCCCCCACTTATCCGCCTGTCAACGCTTAGGCATGCTGCTGCAGCACCCAGTCATGCAGTGCGACGTAGTCGGTCTTACCCGTGCCAAGCACTGGCAATTGGTCGATAGGCAAAATATTTTTAGGAATGCCCAGCGCTTCCATGCCTTCTTGCTTGAAAAAAGTGATGATCGCATCCCGGTCTGCCTGAGGATGAGTCGTCACCAGTAGGATCTGCTCGCCTTTCTTATCATCGGGCAGCTGAATCGCTGCGTGCGCATACGCCGGCCATAGCCGGCCGATGGCTTCTTCCACCGCCGCCAACGACACCATCTCCCCACCGATTTTAGCAAACCGTTTAACCCGGCCCTGAATAAAAAGATAGCCTTCATCGTTGATTTCAACGATATCTCCGGTGTCATACCAGCCATCAGCCGGTGGCACAACCACGCCAAGCGCCTCGGCCAGATAATAGCCTTGCATGATATTGGGGCCGGCAACCAGCAATTTGCCGCCGTACTCGATCCCCGGCACAGCTTCCAGTCTGTACCGGATACCGGGCAGTAAACGACCGACTGAGCCCGGCTGGTTGTGCATGGGGGTATTCAGACTAAGAATGGGCGAAGTTTCGGTGGCACCATAGCCTTCAAAAATACGCACGCCGAAACTCTCCGACCAGAGCCGGCGTGTGCTCTCCCGTAGTTTTTCGGCACCCGCAAACACATAGCGAACGCTGTAGAAATCATAGGCATGGGCATAACGCGCATAACCGGCGAGAAAAGTATCGGTACCGAACAACAGGGTAGCATTGGTGTCGTAGACCAGTTCCGGAATGACCCGATAATGCAGCGGTGAGGGATAAAGAAAGGTCCTGATGCCGGATAACACCGGCAGCAGCGTACCGCCTGTCAGCCCGAAGGAATGGAAAATTGGCAAGGCATTGAACACAATATCGGTCGGGCCGAAATCAATCCGGGAAGAAGCCTGGAAGCGGTTTGCCTGCAGATTGGTGTGGCTCAGCACCACGCCCTTGGGCGCGCCTTCGGAACCGGAAGTAAACAACACAACCGCCGGCGCGTCCGGGTCGCGCCTGGCGTCGGTCAGGCGATAACAGAGGCCCGGCAGAATCCCGGCCAGCAGCCCCACCAGCTTATGCCACCAATGGATCTGATCGCGGACATCCTCCAGATAGACCAGTCTCACACCCTGCGCCTGCAGGCTCTCGACCAGGTGTGCCAGCTTGGCGGTCCCAACGAACCGGCGGGAAGTGATAACAGTCTGAATTTGTGCGCTCTGACAGGCGACCGCCAGCTGCTTGGGGCTGGTGGAAAAATTGAGCATGGCCGGTATGCGCCCGTATGCCTGCAGGGCAAAGAAGCTGATCAAGCTGCCGACCATGTTGGGCAGCATGATTCCGGTATTCGCCTGGCCCCGGGTGTATCTGCGCAACACACCTCCCAGCATGAAACTACGGGCGATCAACTGGAAATAGGTCAGGGGTTTACGCTCCACATCCTCGGCGATGACATGATCCCGGCCATGTACAACTCGGGCATCGAGCAGCGACTGAAACAAAGTCTGCCGCACATCGTTGCTTTGAAACAAGGTGTTGGTCATGATGTCATACAGCTTGAGACCGGCCAGGCGGCGCCGCCGCTTGCCACGGACCGTGTCCGGTAGCACAAGCGTTTCCGGCGGCATGATATTTACCGTGATTCGGGGAAACCAGCGTATCCGCACCTTGCCCTTCAATCGCGAGAACAAGGTGTATTGCGGGCCCGAGAGGCTGATCGGCAACAGTTGCGCACCCGATTTGTCGGCGATCAACGCCGGGCCTTCGTAGACTTTCATGAGCGACCCGGTCATGGTCAGCCGGCCCTCGGGAAAGATCACCACCTTGTCTCCTTTCTTGACCCGTTCGATCAGCAGACGGGTCGATAACGGATTGCCCGGGTCGATGGCGACGGTATCGGTCAGGAACAGAAATGGCCGAACCCACCATTGGCGGGCAATATCGGCGTTGATGGCGAAGCATAGACGCTCGGGCAGGCACACGCTCAACAAGGCTGCATCCAGAAACGACAGATGGTTGGCCACGATAAGCACATTTTCACCGGCCTGGCGGTAGTGCGCCCCGCCCTTGACTTCCAAGCGGTAGAAGGTATGCAATCCCCATTGCAGAATGGATTTCACCAGCGCATACGGCAACAGGCTCGCGATATAAACCGCAACCAGGCCATTCAACAAGGCGATCGCCAGAAACACTTCGGGAACAGTAAAGTCCAGGGCGAGTAGCACGCTGATAGCGAGCGCGGAAACCACCATGAACAAGGCGTTCATGATGTTGTTCGCGGCAACCGCCCGGGAACGATGAGACGCCTCGGCGTGACGCTGTACCATGGCGTACAATGGCACGATATACAACCCGCCGCTGATCGAGATGGCAAGTAGATCGAACAATATTCGCCAGTGTGCCAACGATTCCAGAAAAGCTGCGGCACCGATCAGGCGCTGGCCCGAGACGAACATGACGCTGCCACTGGCAAAATACAGATCAATCGTGAAAACCGTCATCCCCAGGATACCCAGCGGCACATAGGTGGCCGCGACTTCGCCCTTGAGCAGCTTGTCGCACAGCAATGCGCCCATCCCGATACCGATCGAGAAAGTGGCCAAAAACAACGTGACAACCTGCGCATTGCCGCCCACGATTTCCTTGGCGAATGTCGGAAATTGCGACAGAAATGTGGCACCAAACAGCCAGAACCAGGATATGCCCAGAATCGCCCGAAAAACCGTGGTGTTCTGGCGGATCTGGTCGATGATCGCCCGCGTTTCTTTAAGCACATCGTAACTGACGATCATGCCAGGCTCGGCGGGCTGGGTAGCGGGAATGAATAAACTGCACAACCAGCCCGCCAGAGCGGTCACGATGACCATGGTAGAGACAATCATGCCACCTTGCTCGGTCACGATGAGCAGCCCGCCGGCAATCGTGCCCAGCAGGATGGCGATGAAAGTGCCCGCGCCAACCAGCGCGTTCCCACCGATCAGTTCATGCGCATGCAGCTGATCGGGCAGGATGGCGTATTTGAGCGGCCCGAAAAACGCCGATTGCGCCCCCATCAGAAACAAGACGCCGAGCAGGAATGGCACACTTCCCAGGTAAAAGCCGATCGCAGCCCCCCCCATCAGCACGATCTCGGCCAACTTGATGTAGCGGATCAGGCGTGCCTTGTCCCATTTGTCAGCGAGCTGGCCGGCGGTGGCGGAAAACAGGAAAAACGGCAGAATAAAAATCCCAGCCGCCAGTGTCACCGTGATCTGCGGGCTTAAGCCCGCATCATCCATGGCCGCAAACGTGATCAGGATGACCAGCGCGTTCTTGAAAACATTGTCATTGAACGCACCCAGAAACTGGGTCATAAAAAAGGGAAGAAAACGCTTGCTGGCAAGCAGCTTCCATTGGCTGGGGTGCATGACTAACCTTTTTCCGGAGTGAATGATGAAGCTATGAATTATAGGGGAGCCCCCCTCAAAACCATAGCCGTAAACTGGGACAAAAACGACCGCTGAACGTACAAAAATTCAAAAAAGCTTGTCAAGGCTCTCTGTTTATCATACGCTACAGGTATTATTTTTTCACAAACAAACCACAATATATTGTGGTTTGTGTCCAAAAAGCCGTTTTTTGTCCTTGCAACAACCACTTGCGTCAGAACCAGATCGAACAGGAGAAATCAGTCATGCAACCTGCCACAGAAAACGCCCCCCTCAGCCCTGTTCTCCGGAAGGATTTTCCGGAGAACACAGCGACTCCGACAGGCACACAACATTACTCTCAATACAAAGTGATTCGCCGTAACGGCGCAGTCGTGGCATTCGAGCCGGGCAAAATCTCAGTCGCCATGACTAAGGCATTCATCGCCGTGGAAGGCGGACAAAGCGCCGCGTCGTCACGGGTCCGTGATGTCGTGGCGCGGCTGACCGAGGAAGTGGTGCATGCCTTGACTCGCCGCCGGCCCGAGGGCGGCACATTTCATATTGAAGATATCCAGGATCAGGTCGAACTGGCCTTGATGCGCTCGGGCGATCACGATGTTGCGCGCGCTTATGTGCTGTATCGCGAGGCGCGCGCACGCGAACGGGCCAAACAGCAGGAAAAACAGACTGCCGCAGGCCAGACCCCTATCCTGCATATCCTTGAGAACGGACAGCGCGTCCCGCTCGATCCGGCCAGGTTGTCGGCACGGATCGAATCAGCCTGCCAGGGCCTGGAAGACGCAGTCAATGCGTCCCTGATTCTCAAATCCATGCTGAAGGATTTGTATGATGGCGTACCGGCCGACGAGGTCAGAAAATCTGCCGTGCTGTCCGCGCGCGCATTGATCGAAAAAGATCCCGCTTACAGCTTCGTCACGGCAAGATTGCTGCTGGATAATATCCGCCATGAAGTCCTGGGCGAAGAAGTCGCCCATCAGGCGATGCAGTCGCGCTATGCCGAGTATTTTCCGGAGTTTATTCAGCGCGGAATCGAGGCCGGATTGCTGGACGAGCGGCTTGGCCAGTTTGACCTGGCATCGCTGGCACAAGTACTGGTGGCCGATCGTGATCTGCAGTTCGGCTATCTTGGTCTGCAGACTTTGTATGATCGTTATTTTCTGCATATTGCCGAGCGGCGTATCGAGCTGCCGCAAGCCTTCTTCATGCGCGTCGCCATGGGGCTGGCGCTGAACGAGATCGATCGCGAGGCACGCGCGATCGAGTTCTATCACCTGCTGTCAAAATTCGACTTCATGAGCTCCACCCCGACCCTGTTCAATTCCGGCACGAAGCGCTCACAATTGTCTTCATGTTATCTGACCACGGTACCGGATAGTCTGGATGGCATTTATGAAGCGATCAAAGAAAATGCGCTGCTGTCCAAGTTTGCAGGCGGGTTGGGCAATGACTGGACACCCGTGCGCGCCATGGGTTCACGCATCAAGGGTACCAACGGCAAATCACAGGGCGTGGTACCTTTCCTCAAGGTCGTCTCGGATACCGCTGTGGCGGTCAATCAGGGCGGCAAACGCAAAGGTGCGGTATGTGCCTATCTGGAATCCTGGCACCTCGATATCGAGGAGTTTCTGGAATTACGCAAAAACACCGGCGATGATCGGCGGCGCACGCATGACATGAATACCGCCATCTGGGTGCCGGATCTATTCATGCAACGCATGCTGGCAGGCGAGGAATGGACATTGTTTTCACCTGCCGACGCACCGGATTTGCACGAAAAATATGGCAAGGCATTTGAAGCGGCCTATCTTGCCTACGAGGCCAAGGCAGCACGCGGCGAACTGCCCTTGCACAAACGCATGCCCGCCCAGCAAATATGGCGCAAAATGCTGACCATGCTGTTTGAAACTGGCCACCCCTGGATCACGTTCAAGGATCCGTGCAATATCCGCTCGCCACAAAACCATGTCGGGGTCGTGCACAGCTCCAACCTGTGCACTGAGATTACGCTCAACACCAACGAAAAAGAGATTGCCGTCTGCAATCTCGGCTCGATCAACTTGCCGGCCCATATCATCGACGGCAAGCTGGACCAGGTCAAACTCAAACAAACCATCGGCACTGCCATGCGCATGCTGGACAATGTCATCGACATCAACTTTTACGCGGTCGCCAAGGCACGCAACGCCAATCTGCGGCATCGGCCAGTCGGGCTCGGCATCATGGGCTTTCAGGATTGTCTGCACAAGCTGGGAATTTCCTATGCTTCCGAGGACGCGGTCAAGTTTGCCGATCAATCGATGGAAGCTGTTGCCTTCCATGCCTATTGGGCTTCGACCGAACTGGCCGAAGAACGCGGTGCCTATGCCTCTTATCGCGGCAGCTTATGGGATCGCGGCATTTTGCCGCAGGATACGCTGGAGCTGCTGCGTGATGAACGCGGCGGCCACGTGGAAGTGGATCTATCTTCTACGCAGGATTGGGTGTCGCTGCGCGCACGGATCAAACAGCATGGGATGCGTAATTCCAATTGCCTGGCGATTGCACCGACTGCAACCATTTCCAACATCATCGGGGTCTCGGCCAGCATTGAACCGACTTATCAGAACCTGTACGTCAAGTCCAATCTCTCCGGTGAATTCACCATCGCCAATCAATGGCTGGTAAATGATCTGAAGCAACAAGCACTGTGGGATGAAGTAATGATCGCCGATCTCAAGCATTATGATGGCACAGTCAGCAGAATTGACCGGATTCCCGAATCTCTGCGCCGCCTGTACGCGACCGCGTTCGAGGTCGATCCCAAATGGCTGGTTGAGGCCGCTGCAAGACGGCAAAAATGGATCGACCAGGCACAGTCACTGAATCTTTACATGATGGGTGCTTCCGGCAAGAAAATGGACGAGCTTTATAAACTGGCCTGGTTACGTGGACTCAAGACCACTTATTACCTGCGTTCTCTGGGCGCGACCACTGCCGAAAAATCGACCGTGCATACCGGTGCATTGAATGCGGTCTCCGCTCGGCAGGCGGCTCATTCGGCGGGCGACCCCGAGCAAACACAAGCCATGGGCAAGCAGTGCGCCATCGACGATCCGGAATGCGAAGCGTGCCAGTAACCATTCATCAACCGATTACCTGATTATCTGAATCCAAGGAACAAGACGATGCTGACATTTGAAGATGAAATACGACAACCGGAAAACCCTATTGCGCAAGACGCGTTAAACGCTCTGGCAAGCGAGGACAAACCCGTCGGCGCCACCGAAGCAGAAACAGCACCGGCATCTGCCCGTGCAACCTCCACAACCGACGATCATCGCCGCATCTCCGTGGAGGACAAGCGCATTATCAACTGCAAGACGGACGTCAACCAATTGGTGCCGTTCAAATACAAATGGGCATGGGAAAAATACCTGGCCGCCTGTGCCAACCACTGGATGCCGCAGGAAATCAACATGAGCCGCGATATCGCGCTCTGGAAAGACCCCAATGGCCTGACAGAAGATGAGCGCCGTGTCGTCAAGCGCAATCTCGGTTTTTTCGTGACTGCCGACTCGCTTGCCGCCAACAACATCGTGCTTGGCACTTATCGCCATATTACCAATCCCGAATGCCGCCAATATCTGTTGCGCCAGGCTTTCGAGGAGGCAATTCACACCCACGCCTACCAATATATCGTTGAATCGCTCGGGCTGAATGAAGGAGAGATATTCAACGCCTACCATGAAATCGAATCCATTCGCGACAAGGATGAATTCCTGATCCCCTTCATCGACACCCTGACCGATCCGACATTCGAAACAGGCACCCTGGAAGCCGATCAGCAACTCCTGAAAAGCCTGATCGTGTTTGCCTGCATCATGGAAGGACTGTTTTTCTACGTCGGCTTCGTGCAAATTCTGGCACTCGGCCGGCAAAACAAAATGACGGGCGCTGCGGAGCAGTATCAGTATATTTTGCGTGATGAATCCATGCACTGTAATTTCGGCATCGATGTCATCAATCAAATCAAGCTCGAAAACCCGCAACTGTGGACGCGGGCGTTCCGGGAAGAAATCAGCGCCCTGATGCACAAGGCAGTGGAACTGGAATACCGCTATGCGGAAGACACCATGCCACGCGGCGTTCTCGGTCTAAATGCCCCCATGTTCAAGGAATATCTACGCTTTATCAGCAACCGCCGTTGCCACCAGATCGGCCTCGATCCGATTTTCCCGAAAGCGAACAATCCGTTCCCATGGATGTCTGAAATGGTCGATCTGAAAAAGGAAAAAAACTTTTTCGAGACCCGCGTCATCGAATATCAGACTGGAGGCGTATTGAGCTGGGACTAGGAGGCTGTCCAAGAATAGCGATTGTAGCGAGGGCAAGGCTGGTTGAGTTGGATTTTTCGATCATTTGAGGCGAATAGTCGCTCTATTTAACGAAAAGGATCGTAAAATCCGGCCAATCAGGCTCGTCCGCAGTAGATCAGTCTATTCTCGGACAGCCTCCTAGTACGTCAATCATTCTTTAGTTGGCCCCAAAATAGTGTAAAATATCAGCAAGGCGCTTAGTGCTTCCTTTCGGAAGCGCTAACTTTTTTATTTATCCGGAAAAGCGATCATGTAAACCGCTCATTATTTAGAATGAAAAAAACAAATAATACCTTACTGGCCCTTATCGCCGCTGCGGTATTACCTTTTTTTTCTACTACGGCGGAAGCTGATAAAACTTTAGAAAATAATAAAAAAAATATCGCCGTTCTAGAAACAAGACAAATTTCTGCACTACCACGTCAGCAACATAACGATCTTTGGGCACGCGTACGGGCTGGATTCGCTCTGGCCAGCATGCAGAGCCAGGAAGTCCGTTTCCATGAAAAGGATTTCAGCAAGCGCCAGCAATTCATAGACCGCATCGTTGAACGCAGCCGACGTTACCTCTATTACATCATAGAAGAAGTCGAGCGACGCAACATGCCGACCGAAATCGCGCTCCTGCCAATTGTGGAAAGCGCCTATGATCCGGATGCCTATTCCCACAGACATGCAGCCGGCTTGTGGCAGTTCATCCCATCCACCGCCAAGGCTTTTGGACTGGAGCAAAATTGGTGGCATGACGAGCGACGCGATGTGGTGGCGGCAACCCGGGCAGCACTGGATTACCTGCAACAGCTCCACAACATGTTTGGAAACTGGAAATTGGCCCTGGCCGCCTACAACTGGGGACAAGGGTCCCTAAAAAAAGTCATCGATGAAGAGCATGGCGGCAGAAAATCGGTCAAATTTCAGGATCTCCGGCTGCCGTCCGAAACCAGGCACCATGTCGCCAAGCTGATTGCGATCAGAAACATCGTGGCAAATCCCGGACGCTACGGCGTCAAGCTGAAACCGATACCCGACCGGCCCTATTTCGAGCAAATCGAGCTGACCCAGCAAATCGATGTCAGACTGGTGGCCAGACTCGCCGGTATTTCCGAAAACGAATTCAACGCGTTAAATCCAGCCCACCATCGTCCGGTCATCCAGGTGAAGGATGCGCCGCGCACACTGCTGCTGCCGGTCACCCAGGTCAGGGCGTTTGTGAGCAATCTTGAGAACTATGACAAGGTGCTCGTATCCTGGCGCGTTTATCGGGCCAAGCAAGCCGAAACTGTGCAAGATTTATCCAACCGCTATCGCATTGCCGCAGCCAAACTGGCAGAAATAAATGGCATCTCCGAACGAGACGCCCTGAAGAAAGGCCAAATCCTACTGGTGCCGCGCGACGGCAGCAGCATCAGGGAAAGAACCTATCTGGCACACAACATCCCCACCGAAACGAAAAAACCGCGATTCGAGCAGCTTGTTTACACTGTCAGAAAAGGCGACACGCTGTATGATATCGCCAAGCGTTACGGCATCGACATTCAGTCACTCAAATCCTGGAATGACGTGAGCGATCGGCTCTCGGTTGGGCAGGAGCTTACGTTACGCCTCTTTTCCCTCTAGT
>NZ_JBEUDO010000062.1:0-15677 GCF_050584665.1 Nitrosomonas sp. ANs5 | reverse complement strand
TGGCCACCCGGTCCAACCGGGTAGCCAGCATAAAACCACTTTCTTTGTAAGCCTACTTCCTCAACATATTCAGTGTCAAGAAATTTAATGGAAGGGATAATACATTCAGATCATGGAAAAATCCCATCCGGCCTTCCCGTCTACTCGGTAATTTCTTCTTCGGTTAGATTATCGCCTACGTAGATATCACTCGCCGATAATTTTTGTTTCTTGCGTAGATTATGAAATGAAAGCCCAGTCCCTGCAGGAATCAATCTGCCTACTATCACGTTCTCTTTCAAGCCGCGCAAATCGTCTTTTTTACCCATAATAGATGCCTCAGTCAACACACGGGTCGTTTCCTGGAATGAAGCCGCAGAAATAAACGAATCCGTGGACAGCGACGCTTTAGTAATACCTAGCAAGACATACTCATAGATTGCGGGCAGTTTATTTTCTGCGATCAGCTTCTCATTTTCAATCAGAACTTCTGCACGCTCCACTTGTTCGCCAGGAATAAAGCTTGAATCTCCGGCATTTGTTATCTGAACCCTGCGTAGCATTTGCCGAACGATGACTTCAATATGTTTATCGTTGATTCTCACGCCCTGCAGACGATAAACATCCTGTACCTCATCGCTGATATAACGCGCCAGCGCTTCAATGCCTTGCAAGCGCAATATATCGCGCGGATCAATCGGCCCATCAACAATCACTTCTCCCTTGTTAACCACCTGGCCATCATGCGCTGTGACATGCTTATCCTTGGGAATTAGGTACTCATGCGATACCCCATCAAGATCCGTGATCACCAGCCGCTGCTTGCCTTTGGTATCCTTCCCGAACGTAACGGTTCCAGTCGCCTCGGCCAGGAAACCGACATCCTTGGGCACTCTCGCTTCAAACAACTCAGCTACACGCGGCAAGCCACCCGTAATATCCCGCGTTTTGGATGTTTCCTGCGGAATACGGGCCAACACTTCACCTATACCCACCTGCTGCCCATCTCGTACCGTGATAATCGAGCCGACATGGAATGTAATTGTGACGGGTTGGTCACTGCCTGCAATCTTGGTCTCTTCGTTATTTTCATCCAGGAATTTGACCAGTGGACGCAATCCCTTGCTCTGTGCGACATTCCGCCGTTTAGGATCGATCACGACCAAAGTGGCAAGCCCTGTAATTTCATCGATTTGCTTGACAACGGTCGCGCCCTCTTCCACGTTTTCGAAGCGCACCTTGCCCGCATATTCGGCAATGATCGGTCGGGTATGTGGCTCCCAGGATGCCAGAATCTGGCCCGCCTTGATTGCATCATTGTCATGAATAAGCAATGTCGCGCCATATGGAATTTTATGCCGCTCGCGCTCACGTCCATTCTCATCCTGGATCATCACTTCTCCGCTACGCGAAATCACGATGAGTTCATTGCGTGCATTCTTAACATACCGGATATTGTGTGAATAACGAACAATACCATTAGACTTGCTCTCGACCTGACTGGCCACGATAGTCCTCGAAGCCGCCCCCCCTATGTGGAAAGTACGCATCGTCAGCTGCGTGCCCGGCTCGCCGATGGACTGCGCAGCAATGACACCGACTGCTTCTCCCACGTTCACCATCGTGCCTCGTCCCAGGTCACGCCCATAGCATTTTGTACAAAGTCCGTATCGCGTTTCGCAGGTGAGCGGCGTCCGCACTTTCACTTCATCAATCCCGCAGGCCTCTATCTTCTCGACCGCATCTTCATCCAGCATTTCGCCAGCAGGATAAATGACCTGATTGGTATCCGGATCGATAATATCACTTGCCGCAACACGGCCGAGAATACGCTCGCGTAATGGTTCAATGACATCACCACCTTCAACCAGGGCCTTCATCACGACACCATCTTCCGTGCCACAGTCTTGTTCGGTAATGACTAGATCCTGGGTCACATCGACCAAACGACGGGTAAGGTAACCGGAATTGGCGGTTTTAAGCGCAGTATCGGCCAGTCCTTTCCTTGCGCCATGCGTCGAAATAAAATACTGCAGAATATTCAAACCTTCGCGGAAATTGGCGGTAATCGGCGTCTCAATAATCGAACCATCTGGCTTGGCCATCAATCCACGCATACCGGATAGCTGACGAATTTGTGCGGCTGAACCTCTGGCGCCAGAATCCGCCATCATATAGATGGAATTAAATGATTCTTGCATAACCGGTTTACCTTGCTCATCCAGCTTGATTTCGCCTGTTTCGCCATCTCTGACCGGCTCAACACTCAACTGATCCATCATGGCCTTAGCTACCTGATCACCGGCACGCCCCCAGATGTCGACTACCTTGTTGTATCGCTCACCCTGCGTCACCAGGCCGGATGTGTATTGATTCGAGATTTCATGCACTTCCTGCTCTGCAGCGTGGATGATATCCTCCTTCTGGGTAGGTGTCAGCAAATCATCCAGGCCAATTGATATGCCGCCACGGGTTGCATAGGAGAAGCCCGAATACATGAGTTTATCAGCAAATATGACTGTTTCCCGCAATCCACAACGACGGAAACTCGCGTTGATGAGCTTGGAAATTTCCTTTTTCTTGAGTGTTTTGTTGATGACCGAGAAAGGAAGTCCCGCTGGTAAAATTTCGGATATCAGCGCCCGGCCAACAGTGGTTTCGTAACGTGTTGTGATGGTCTCGACCGCCCCTTCCTCTCGTGTGGCGTTATTTTTGCTTTCCTTGATCCTGACGGTAATTTTGGCATTCAACTCGACCGCTTTGCTATCGTAGGCACGTTTCAGCTCGGAGATATCGGAAAAAATCATTCCTTCGCCTTGCGCCCCAATTTTTTCACGCGTCATGTAATAAAGGCCCAATACGATATCCTGGGAAGGCACGATAATCGGATCTCCATTAGCGGGAGAAAGGACATTGTTGGTTGACAGCATCAGCGTGCGGCATTCCATCTGAGCTTCCAGAGACAATGGCACATGAACAGCCATTTGGTCACCGTCAAAGTCGGCGTTGAATGCTGCACAAACCAATGGATGTAATTGGATTGCCTTGCCTTCGACCAATACCGGCTCGAATGCCTGAATCCCCAGTCGATGCAAGGTAGGCGCCCGGTTCAGCATCACCGGATGCTCACGAATCACTTCTTCCAGTATATCCCAAACCACAGGACTCTCATTTTCGACCTCCCGTTTGGCCGCCTTAATCGTGCTGGCAATCCCCATTGTCTCCAATTTATTGAAAATAAAAGGTTTAAACAGTTCCAGCGCCATCTTCTTAGGCAAGCCGCACTGATGAAGCTTGAGCTGCGGCCCAACAACGATCACAGACCGGCCTGAATAGTCGACGCGTTTCCCCAACAGGTTCTGACGAAAGCGTCCACCCTTACCTTTAATCATATCCGCCAATGACTTCAACGGGCGTTTGTTGGCCCCTGTCATCGCCTTGCCCCGGCGACCATTATCAAGCAGTGAATCCACTGCCTCTTGCAGCATACGCTTCTCGTTGCGCACGATAATTTCTGGTGCGCGAAGCTCCAGCAATCGTTTCAATCGATTATTGCGGTTAATCACACGCCGATACAAATCGTTTAGATCCGAGGTCGCAAAACGGCCGCCATCCAGTGGCACCAAAGGCCTCAACTCTGGGGGCAACACAGGCAGAACAGTCAATATCATCCATTCCGCCTTCATGCCCGATCTGTTGAATGCCTCGAGCACCTTAATCCGCTTGGCCATTTTCTTTATTTTGGTTTCCGAGCCTGTAGCCTGGAGCTCCCGGCGCAGAGATTCAATCTCGGCCACGATATCCATCGTACTCAGCAGGGCACGAACCCCCTCCGCGCCCATCGCCGCGCTGAAATCATCGCCAAACTCTTCTGTCTTGTTTAGATAGTCATCCTCTGTCAAAATCTGCCCGCGGGTAAGCGGCGTCATACCGGGATCCGTGACGACATAGGCCTCGAAATAGAGTACCCGCTCGATATCACGCAGGGTCATATCCAATACCAAGCCCAGGCGTGAAGGCAATGATTTCAAGAACCAGATATGGGCGACAGGGGAAGCTAATTCAATATGCCCCATTCGCTCACGCCGCACCTTGGACAGAGTTACCTCAACGCCACACTTTTCACAGATTACACCGCGATGTTTTAGGCGCTTGTACTTGCCGCACAGGCATTCGTAATCCTTGACCGGACCAAATATTTTTGCACAAAACAAACCATCCCTTTCCGGCTTAAAAGTACGATAATTGATCGTTTCCGGCTTTTTGACTTCACCATAAGACCACGAACGGATTTTTTCTGGAGAAGCCAGACTTATTTTTATTGAGTCGAACTCTTCTTTTTGCGTAACTTGTTTGAATAAATCGAGCAGTGCTTTCACGTGTCACTCCTGTGAATCAATGGGCAATCATGGAATAGGCTGCAATCCCTGACATTCAATTTTCCGGCCATCAGCGCATTGAATGTACAGGGTTGCTCCTGATAAAAATAATTAATTCTGCTCTAGATCGATATCCATTCCCAGAGATCGGATCTCTTTGACCAATACATTGAAAGATTCTGGCATACCTGCCTCAATTTTATGATCACCTTTGACGATACTCTCGTAGACTTTGGTCCGCCCGTTGACGTCATCGGATTTCACCGTGAGCATTTCCTGCAACGTGTAAGCCGCGCCATATGCTTCCAGGGCCCAGACCTCCATTTCACCAAATCGCTGTCCGCCAAATTGGGCCTTCCCGCCAAGCGGTTGTTGTGTCACCAGACTGTATGGGCCTGTCGAACGGGCATGCATTTTGTCATCCACCAGATGATGAAGCTTTAATACATGCATATAACCGACAGTAACAGGGCGATCGAATGCCTCTCCTGTCCGGCCATCATACAATGTCGTCTGGCCCGATTCCGGCAAATCAGCCAACGCCAGCATGTGTTTGATCTCTGACTCGTGCGCACCGTCAAATACCGGTGTGGCAAACGGCACACCTGCAGTCAAATTCTCTGCCAGTCCCAATACCTCCTGATCGCTCAGGGCAGCGATATCTTCCTGTTTACCGCTATAATTATAGATTTTTTCGAGGAATTCGCGCATTTCTGTCGCTTGGCAGTGAGATTTCAGCATTTCATTGATTTTCTTGCCGAGCCCTTTGGCAGCCCAGCCTAAATGCACTTCCAACACCTGCCCAATATTCATGCGTGAAGGCACGCCCAGCGGATTGAGCACGATATCAACCGGCGTGCCGTCCGCCATATAAGGCATATCTTCTTCCGGTACGATTTTTGAAATCACACCTTTGTTGCCATGACGGCCAGCCATCTTATCCCCAGCTTGCAATCGCCTTTTCACGGCCACATAGACCTTCACCATTTTTTGCACGCCTGGTGGCAGCTCATCCCCTTGTGACAGTTTTTTCTGCTTTTCTTCGAAAGCCAGATCAAACATTTTTCTCTTTTGCGCGAGGCTGTCCTTGATCTGCTCGAGCTGAAGACTCGCCCCCTCGTCGATCAAACGAACATCAAACCAATGGTGCCGATCCACACTCTCCAGATATTCCTGCGTGATCACCGACCCTTTTGCCAGTTTTTTAGGCCCGCCTGTCGCAGCCTTTCCAACCAGCAACCGCTCTACTCGCTGGAAAGCGTCAGCCTCGACGATACGCATTTGATCGGCCAGATCTTTTTTAAAACGCCCGAGCTCGTCTTCGATAATCTGCTTGGAACGTTTATCCCGATCGACGCCCTCGCGTGTAAATATCTGAACATCGATGACCGTCCCGGATATACCGGCTGGGACATGCAGGGAAGTATCCTTGACATCGGAAGCCTTCTCGCCAAAAATCGCGCGCAACAATTTTTCTTCAGGGGTCAGCTGAGTCTCGCTCTTGGGTGTGACCTTGCCCACCAATACGTCACCTGCTTCGACCTCCGCACCGATGTAGACCACGCCGGATTCATCCAGGCGCGAGCGCTGACGCTCAGACAAGTTTGGAATGTCCGCAGTAATCTCCTCGGTTCCAAGTTTTGTATCGCGGCTCACTGCCGTCAATTCTTCGATATGAATCGAAGTAAATCGATCATCTGCCACAACCCGTTCGGAAATCAGGATCGAATCCTCAAAGTTATAGCCATTCCACGGCATGAAAGCGATCAACATATTTTGGCCAAGCGCCAACTCGCCCAGGTCAGTCGAGGCGCCGTCTGCGATGACATCATCGCGCGCCAGCACATCACCCACTTTTACGATGGGCCGTTGGTTAATATTGGTATTCTGATTTGAGCGGGTATATTTTGTCAGATTGTATATATCCACCCCGACTTCGCCCGCACGGGTCTCGGCATCATGCACACGAATTACGATACGACCAGCATCGACATAGTCAACCACCCCGCCACGTACGGCGCGGACGGCAGTACCCGAATGCACAGCCACTACGCGCTCAATACCTGTCCCGACCAGCGATTTCTCTGCGCGCAAGCAAGGCACGGCCTGGCGCTGCATGTTTGAACCCATCAAGGCACGGTTGGCGTCATCATGTTCCAGGAACGGAATCAGTGATGCGGCCACCGAAACGATTTGCGCGGGCGCGATATCCACGTATTCGATCTGGTCCCTGGCAGCCAATGTGAACTCGTTTTTATGGCGGCATGAGACAACTTCATCGACAAATGCACCGTCCGGACCGATATTAGCATTGGCCTGGGCGATGACATATTGACTTTCCTCAATAGCCGAGAGATAGGTAATCTCATCAGTCACCTTGCCGTCCTTGACCAGACGATAGGGCGTCTCAATGAAGCCATATTCATTGGTTCTAGCGTAGAGCGCCAATGAATTAATCAGACCAATATTTGGGCCTTCCGGTGTTTCGATCGGACAAACGCGCCCATAATGCGTCGGGTGGACGTCGCGAACCTCGAAACCCGCCCGCTCGCGCGTCAACCCGCCTGGACCCAGCGCAGAAATGCGTCGCTTATGCGTGATCTCAGACAATGGATTGGTTTGATCCATAAACTGTGACAGCTGGCTTGAGCCAAAGAATTCCCGCACCGCCGAGGAAACAGGCTTGGCATTGATAAAATCATGCGGCATGAGATTTTCTGACTCGGCCTGGCTTAGGCGTTCCTTAACTGCCTTTTCCACCCGCGCCAAGCCCGCTCTGAACTGGTTCTCCGCTAACTCACCCACCGACCGGACACGACGGTTGCCCAGATGATCAATATCATCGATTTCACCACGGCCGTTGCGCAACTCTACCAATATTCTAATCACATCGATGATATCTTCATTCGAGAGCGTCATAGATCCAGTTAATTCCTGTCGCCCCACGCGCCGGTTGAATTTCATCCTGCCGACGACGGACAAATCATAACGATCAGGAGAGTAGAACAGACCATTGAACAACGCCAACACAGCCTCTTCTGTTGGCGGCTCTCCGGGCCGCATCATCCGGTAAATCGCAACCTGGGCTGATGTTTGATCGGTGGTTTCATCGATGCGCAATGTCTGCGAAATGTAAGGCCCATAATTAAGATCATTCACAAACAACGTATTGATCTTTTCAATACCGGCTTGCTGAAGCTTGGCAAGCACCGCCTCGTTAATTTCACTATTGGCCAGGGCGATGATTTCGCCGGTCTCCCTGTCAACCACGTCTTCGGCTAAAATTTTACCCAACAGGAATTCTTCTGGTACGGGAATGCTTGTAAGATTCGATTGCAGCATATCGCGAACATGTTTGGCGGTTATGCGCTTATCCCTTTGCACGAAAACCTTGCCATCTTCCGATACGATATCAAAGCTCGCCAGCTCTCCACGCAAGCGCTCTGGCACCAGATCGAAAAAAATCCCTTTAGTAGAAAAAGTAAAATGATCAAACTCAAAGAATTCTGCAAGAATCTGCGCGGAGGAATAACCCATCGCTTTCAGCAGCGTCGTGACCGGCATCTTGCGGCGACGATCGATCCGGAAATAAATATAGTCTTTCGGATCAAATTCATAATCCAGCCAGGAACCGCGATACGGAATAATGCGCGCGGAGAATAACAACTTACCGGACGAATGGGTTTTGCCACGGTCATGCTCAAAGAATACACCTGGGGAGCGGTGCAACTGCGACACAATGACGCGCTCGGTTCCGTTAATGACGAAAGAACCGGTCTCGGTCATAAGCGGGATTTCTCCCATATAGACCTCCTGCTCTTTGACTTCTTTGACAGTTGGTTTCGACGATTCTTTATCCAGAATGGTCAATCTCACCCTGGCTCGCAAAGGAGAAGCATAGGTCAGGCCCCGTTGCTGACATTCCTTAACATCGAACACTGGCGTACCCAGGGCATAAGAAATAAAATCCAGACGAGCATTGTTGGAATGGCTTTCAATCGGAAAAACCGAGTTAAACGCTGCTTGCAACCCTTGATTTTTGCGCTTGCTGGGCGCAATTTTCTCTTGCAGAAAATTAGTATAGGATTCGATCTGGGTGGCAAGAAGAAATGGAAATGGTAAAATACTGGCACGTTTGGCAAAACTTTTACGAATACGTTTTTTTTCTGCAAACGAATAACTCATTAATTTTTCTCCGCGCGCTGAAGACATAGAACAGATTAAAAGGATATTTATTCGGTAAAATGGCGTTTACATGGCCCTTACTCGTCATTTGATCCACAGATAAAAAATTAACTTCCAAAAAAGCAGTTAATTAATTACACTGATAGAATAATATAATGATGCAGGTGTGTTCCCTCAGGCAAGTTTGATAGTAGGTAAATCGACAGCTGTTTAAGCCCTAACCAACAAAACAATCCGCGCACATGCGGACCATTCAGTATAATCTTGAATTACAAAGAAAACGAGGGCTGGTGGCGCCGTAATACGCTCGCCAGCCCGGCATGAATAAGCTTATTTAATCTCGCAGCTCGCTCCAGCCTCATCAAGCTGTTTCTTGAGCGCCTCAGCATCTTCCTTGGAAACACCCTCTTTAACGGGCTTCGGTGCGCCATCGACCAAATCTTTAGCTTCTTTCAGGCCCAGACCTGTAACAGCTCTTACGACCTTGATGACATTGACCTTGCTTTCACCTGCAGAGGTGAGAATGACAGAGAATTCTGTTTGCTCTTCAGCCGCATCGGCTGACGCAGCGGGTGCCGCAGCCACTGCAACGGCAGCCGCTGCAGCAGAAACACCAAATTTCTCTTCCATTTCTTTGATTAATTCGGACAATTCCAGAACGGTCATATTTGCAATTGCATCTAAAATCTCTTCTTTGGCTACAGCCATTTTCTTCTCCTGATAAAAATTAAATTCCAATTAAACTGTGTTATGAGCTGATCTCGTTACTCGAATATGCGCTACTTCTGATCGCGTACCGCAGCAAGTCCACGCACAAATTTAGTAGGCACTTCATTAAGTGTTCTAACAAACTTGGCAACGGGCGCCTGCATGGTCCCCAGTAGTTTGGCTAGCAACTCCTCCCTGCTTGGCAATGCGGCCAGGGCGGCAACATCCTTGCCGGTCATGACCATTCCTGCCATGGCCCCGGCTTTGATCACGAAACGATCGTTTGACTTGGCAAAGTCATGAAGCACTTTAGCAGTGGCCACCGGGTCACTACCTATACCATAGGCCAAGGGTCCGACCATTTGATCCGCCAGACCGGAAAAAGGTGTATTTTCAACTGCTCGCCTTACAAACGTGTTTTTAATTACCCGGAAATAAATCCCGGATTCACGCGTTTTAGCCCGCAGTTGGGTGAACTGGCTGACACCCAATCCACGATACTCCGCGATAACTATGGCCTGTGCCTTGGCCACATGGTCACTCACCTCAGCAACTTTTGCTTTTTTTTCCTCGAGATTATGACTCAAAATAGATTCTCCAATTAGAATTCGGCCCAAAGCATACCGTTATCAAAACGATAGTAGCCTTTCATTTAAATACGGCGACCTTTAATCAGGAGAATATTTTTTCCACCCTGCTTATGGGCACGCCATCTGCGTTGGGCTTGGTCATTCAAATGCATAGCTGGCCACATGTTGATGCCAATAAGCAGAGCTCACTCAAGACGCAGACATCACCTCAATAGTGGTGTATATAATCTGCCTCAACCCTGCCCAGCGCACCAAATGTCACCAACCAGCACTACGCGACCACGATTAAGCCTGATTCTGCATTGACCATCTGATCAGACTGTCAGCAGAATTCAAGCCCCAACGGTCTTTGATAACCTACTGATAATAGAATTATCAGTAGCCCAAAGTTCTTTAATATTACTGAACCAAGCCCGCGTGATCGACACGCACGCCTATTCCCATTGTACTGGAAACAGCCATTCTTCTCAGATACACACCCTTTGAAGTTGCAGGCTTGGATTTATTCAGGGCATCAACCAATGCAACGATATTTGCTTTAAGCGCATCGACATCAAACGATGCCCTACCCACCGTACAATGCACGATACCCCCTTTATCCGCTCTAAACTGTATTTGCCCAGCCTTAGCATTTTTGACTGCACCCGCTACATCCGGTGTTACCGTGCCAACTTTCGGATTCGGCATCAACCCTCTGGGACCCAGGATCTGACCAAGCTGGCCAACGACACGCATGGCATCTGGGCTGGCAATAGCCAAGTCGAAATTAATTTCACCCGCCTTGACTTGTTCAGCCAAATCTTCAAATCCGACAATATCTGCACCCGCTTCCAGCGCTTCCTTTGCTTTCTCACCCTGTGCAAACACAGCCACCCGAACCACCTTCCCTGTTCCCGAGGGCAACACAACTGATCCACGAACGACCTGATCGGATTTTCTTACATCAATTCCAAGATTAACCGCGACATCTATCGATTCATCAAACTTGGCAGTTGCTGTTTCCTTAACGATGGCGAGTGCTTCGGCGAGTGGATAAACCCTGGTACGCTCGATTTTTTGAGCAATCGATTGATGACGCTTGGAAATTCGTGCCATTATAGTCCCTCCACCTCAATACCCATGCTTCTAGCACTCCCGGCAATCGTGCGGACTGCCGCATCCATATCAGCCGCCGTCAAATCCGCCATCTTGATCTTGGCAATCTCTTCCGCCTGGCTACGAGTCAGCTTACCCACCTTGTCTATATGCGGCTGTGCGCTGCCTTTACTGACTCCTGCAATTTTCTTGATCAACACCGAGGCAGGGGTGGTTTTCATGACAAAAGTAAAACTCTTGTCAGCATAAGCCGTGATCACTACCGGCACCGGCAGGCCAGGTTCCATCTTCTGCGTTGCGGCATTAAATGCTTTGCAGAACTCCATGATATTCAACTGACGCTGACCCAGTGCAGGCCCGATGGGAGGACTGGGATTTGCTTTGCCAGCTGGCACCTGCAACTTGATATAACCTATGATTTTCTTAGCCAAAATTTTCTCCTTCTCGGGTCCAATCGAACGCTAGGCGCTCTCCCCTATGATTATTCAATCTAAATTCTCTTTCAACACACAACAAGACCGACTCGATCAAAACCTGGATAGGCGCAAACACCTTGGGTGAACTAATTATGCTTTTTCGACTTGGTGGAAATCCAGCTCAATGGGCGTTGGCCGCCCAAATATAGATACCGATACTCTAAGTTTACTTTTGTCGTAATTGACTTCTTCCACGCTGCCATGAAAATCGGTAAACGGTCCTTCTTTAACGCGCACTGCCTCTCCCGCCTCAAAGACAACCTTCGGCTTGGGCTTCTCTACACCTTCTTTTACCTGATTCAGGATACTTTCGATTTCCTTCTGGCTGATTGGCACCGGCTGGGTCATGGTGCCTCCCACAAATCCGGTCACTTTTGGCGTCCCTTTTACCAAATGCCAGGTCTCATCGCTCATTTCCATCTCAATCAAGATGTAGCCAGGAAAAAACTTCCTCTCACTGATACTTTTCTGACCACCCTTGATCTCTACCACTTCTTCAACCGGCACCAGTATCTCTCCGAACCGGTCTTCCAGACGGTGAAGCTTTATTCGCTCCTCCAGCGCACGCTTGACACTTTTTTCGAAACCCGAATAGGCGTGAATGGCGTACCATTTCTTACTCATATTCCACCTGGATCATGCTCAACCCTCCTGATCCATGACGTTCCTCACGATCATCATCAAGCCAGCATCGACCAACCACAAAAAAATCGCCATCGCCATGACAAATGCAAAAACCACACCTGCCATCTGCAACGTTTCCTTTCTAGTCGGCCAAACCACCTTTTTGGTTTCATCGATTGAATCTTTGCTGAACGCAAACAAGCGCCTGCCTTGCGTGGTAAACATGGCCACCGTAACTGCCAAGGCAAACCCTAGCAACAACGACACCACCCTGATGACCATTGGACTGTCGCGCAGCACATAAAAACTCACCACGCCAGCCAATCCCATTACTACTGCCAATCCAAGCTTAACCTTGTCCACTCAATCCAATCCCTGGAATTGCTTTTAATTAATGATTATCCAACCACACAAGAAATAGACCGCATAAATATGCGGTCCTTCTTTTTTGCCTCATCACCTAGTTAAAGCAAGGTGACTCAGCATGTGTTCTGGCAGGCCAGGAGGGCATCGAACCCCCAACCTTCGGTTTTGGAGACCGACGCTCTGCCAATTGAGCTACTGGCCTAAATTGCGGATACAAAACTGTACTCACCGACGACGATTTTATTCCATAACCTTGGCCACCACACCGGCACCCACTGTCCGGCCGCCTTCGCGGATGGCAAAGCGCAAGCCCTCATCCATTGCAATCGGCGCTATCAGGTTAACCGTGACCGATACGTTATCGCCCGGCATGACCATTTCAACCCCGGCCGGCAACTCGATCGAACCCGTGACATCGGTAGTACGGAAATAAAACTGCGGACGATAGCCGGCAAAAAACGGTGTATGACGACCACCCTCTTCCTTGCTCAGGACATAAATCTCTGCTGTAAATTTTGTATGCGGCGCGATACTGCCCGGCTTGGCCAGCACCTGACCACGCTCGACCTCCTCGCGCTTGGTCCCACGCAGCAGTACCCCGACATTATCACCCGCCTGACCTTGGTCAAGCAGTTTGCGGAACATTTCCACCCCAGTGCAAACCGTCTTGATGGTTGGGCGCAGACCGACAATCTCGATCTCCTCACCCACCTTGATTACGCCACGTTCGACGCGCCCGGTCACCACGGTACCGCGGCCGGAGATGGAGAACACATCCTCCACCGGCATAATGAAAGCCCCATCGATCGCCCGCTCTGGCTCTGGAATGTAGCTATCCAGCGCTTCGGCCAGCTTCAGAATGGAGGGCTCGCCAATTTCGCTTTGATCGCCTTCCAGCGCTTTCAGTGCCGATCCCGTCACGATCGGGGTATCGTCCCCAGGAAAATCATATTTGGACAACAGCTCGCGAATTTCCATTTCGACCAGCTCGAGCAATTCTGCATCGTCCACCATGTCCGCCTTGTTCATGTAGACAATGATATAGGGCACGCCCACTTGCCGCGCCAGCAGAATATGCTCGCGCGTCTGCGGCATCGGGCCATCAGCTGCCGACACCACCAGAATGGCGCCATCCATTTGCGCAGCACCGGTGATCATGTTTTTAACGTAGTCAGCATGACCTGGACAATCAACGTGGGCATAATGGCGCTTTTCGGTTTCGTACTCGACATGCGAGGTATTGATCGTAATGCCGCGCGCACGCTCCTCTGGTGCAGAATCGATCTGGTCATAGGATTTGGCCTCGCCACCAAAAGTCCTGGTCAGTATCGAAGTAATGGCTGCTGTCAGCGTCGTTTTTCCATGATCCACATGACCTATAGTTCCCACGTTCACATGTGGTTTTGACCGCTCAAATTTGCTCTTTGCCATGCTGTTGTTCCCTTTCGTTAACACTCATACGATCACTTAATCACAACCGCGCCTGAATTATTGGTGCCCATGGCCAGGATTGAACTGGCGACCTCTCCCTTACCAAGGGAGTGCTCTACCACTGAGCTACATGGGCAACAGATCGCCATTCGCCTGCTTTTCACGTGGAGCGGGTGAAGGGAATCGAACCCTCGTCGTAAGCTTGGAAGGCTTCTGCTCTACCATTGAGCTACACCCGCTCTGCCCGTATTACTTTCCAATTAGCACCACATCTTTCACTTCATCGACTGCGGGCCAGGCACTGCTTTTTAATCTGGTGGAGGGGGAAGGATTCGAACCTTCGAAGGCAGAGCCGTCAGATTTACAGTCTGATCCCTTTGACCGCTCGGGAACCCCTCCGAAATAGTCAGGCATTATGACCACTTCTCCGGCACAAGTCAATGCCGAGATACATCCTCTATTCACGGCCATCATTAAACTGATCGCTATTTTACCCTTTGTTCGGAAATTTGGGCCCGGATTTTCATTGCTAAGCTTGCTTGCACAGAGCACATACCCGCTACAAACACCACAAGGAATCAAGATGGTCAAACTCAATTTAAAACTTTTTTCACAAGCGCTATGCGTCTGCTTGGCTGCATTTTCGCCCGCCTGGTCTCTGGCCACGGTCCAGCTGATTGCAGAAGTCGGGCAAGCTGCAGAAGATTTCCCACCTGGATATGTCTACTGGGGATTTGACCACCCTGTCATTGGCCCGTCGGGCCATGTCGCTTTCAGCGGTGCGGCCGATACCAGCCTGCGCGCCACTGACAATCATACGCATGCAGTCTGGTCAGGCCGCCCAGAACATCTCACAACCGTGATCAAGGAAAATGATGTATTAACCCATACACCTCAAACATTGCGCTTTCACTCCGCCGTGGAATCCAGCCTCATCACCAATTCAGCCGGACACGTTGCACTGATGGCCAGACTCCAAAGCGATCTCAGCAGCCATAACAAAACCGGCCTGCTCGTCCATGCCGACGGCCACACCCACCTGGTTCTACAAACAGACCAGCCTGCGCCAGGCCTTCCCAGCGGCACTGTCATTCATACCATTCGCGACTTTGTTTTCACCGATGCCGGCCTGCTCATCTTGGCCGAAGCCTCGGGCCCGTCTTTTCAGGGACGCGATCTGTGGTTCTGGAATTTCAGCGAGCTCACAAAACTCCCCGCCCCCATCAGCCATTGCACTTATGAGGACATCAACAGCTTGAGCCTTAATCAGCATGGCGCAGCGGCCTTTATTGCATCGCTCTCGCATACAACGGGCGGCACCTGCAATCCATCGCACGGCGTATTCAAGTGGCACAATGGACAAGTCCTACCCATCGTCATCGATAACGACCCGGTGCCCGGAATGACTGCAACGGTATTCTCGCTGGGTTCATACCCATTGAGAGCCAGCATCACCGATCAGGATGAAATCATTTTCACTGCAGCACTCACGGACACCACCGATTCCGAATGGCGCAGCAGCGCCTGGGTCGCACGCAGCGACGGACAACTCGATTTACTGGTGATGGATGGCGAATCATTACCCGACAACACCGCACCCGGCAATAGATTGAACAATCCCGATTTTTTTGCCAATATCGAATCCACCGACAGCGGACTGTCCATCCTGAAAACGAACCGCCAAGCCAATCGCAGCCCTGCGATCACCATGGGAAGAGCCCGCACCACGCAACCCTATCACAGCATTCATGAAACCGGCATCTCCCAGCTTTCCCTGACCATGCAGCTGAACGATCCCCTTCCCGGCTTTGATGCATCCTGGTTTACCGGCATATTGACCGGCG
>NZ_JBEUDO010000061.1:0-16277 GCF_050584665.1 Nitrosomonas sp. ANs5 | reverse complement strand
CCTCCGAGAAGGGTAACGAACTTGCATTTGCCGTGGCCTTGATCAAGGCATCGACGCTGGTCTTGGTGGCAGCCCAAGCCGATGCACGCAGGATGGTGAGTGTCTTCATGGCGATCTTCTTCCGGGGTTTCGTTTAATGCTGTAACCTTATTTCCGTAGTCGGGTACGGAGTCAAGCACTATGGAAAGCACGCAAGAGAACCTGACCATCGGGGTCTTTGCCAAGGCGGCCGGGGTCAACGTCGAGACGATCCGCTTCTATCAGCGCAAGGGGCTGCTGCTGGAGCCGGACCGGCCCTATGGGCGCATTCGCCGCTATGGGCAGGCGGACGTAGCGCGGGTGAAGTTTGTGAAGTCAGCCCAACGTCTGGGGTTCAACCTGGATGAAGTCGGCCAGCTGCTGAAACTGGAGGACGGTACCCATTGCAACGAGGCGGCCGAGCTGGCTTCCCGGCGCCTGGGCGATGTACGTACCCGCCTGGCGGATCTTCAGCGGATAGAGGCGGCGCTGTCAAAGCTGGTGGACGAGCGCAACGTGCGTCACGGCAATATTTCCTGCCCGTTGATCGCAGCGTTGCACTGCCGCTGAGGGGCGTCTTCGGCACTTGGTATATGATTTCCATTTTCCGGGACGGCCCCCCTTGTGCATTGCGGTTTCTTGAATGCATGGACTTTGCTAGACTGTCAACGAGTCGGGCAATAGGGTCGCTCGCCAATGTTGAAGCAGGAGGGGTTGCGCGATTCGCTTGCTCAAGCACGGCGTTCCGGTTGAAGGTGTGTGGATCCAGGTATCTGGATTGCTTTCGATCATCCGGACAAGGCGCTTGCCAAAAACAGGAGGAGACAGAGATGATGCTAAAAACCGGCTGCGACATCGTATGTATCAGTCGCTTTCAGAAGCGATTGTTCGAAAGTGGCTCAAGTTTTGTCGAACGCTTGTTTCTGCCCGCCGAGCTTTGTGGCCGCTCCAGCCAGCAGCTGGCCGGGATTTTCGCTGCGAAGGAGGCGATAGGTAAGGCTCTGTCGCTGGTGCCCGGACACTGGCTCAATGTCGGTATCGAGCATGCCGCATCCGGTGCGCCACAGGCCGTGCTGACTGCTTCCTATCCTGGCTTGGAAGCGCTCAGCGTTTCCATTTCCCATGACGGCGATTATGCTATGGCTTTTGCCGTGGCCTGGGTACGATGAAATCGCTGGCGGCTTTCCTGGAGGAGCGCATCGCCCGGCATGGCTCACATCTGGCGGTCCAGTATCGGCCACGCTATCGTACCATTCGCTGGTGTTACGAGGATATGGACAGGCGAATCGCCACACTGGCGGCTGCGCTGGATGAGCAGGGCATTCTGCCCGGCGACCGGGTGCTGTTGTTTGCGGAGAATTCACCTGATTGGGCGGCCGCATTCCTTGCCGTGTTGACATGTGGTGCTGTAGTCGTGCCGGTTAATCCTAAAAGCACTGCCGGCCAGATCGAGCGCCTGGTTGCCTCGGCCCATCCAAAATGCCTGATGATTTCCAATTATGCCATGTGGCCGGCATCCCCCATGCCGACGATTACCATTCAGACAGCCGACAGGGAAATCCGGCATGAACCCCGGCGGCCCGTTGTGTCGGAGAAGAGTGCGATCGCCGAGATCATCTATACCTCCGGCACCACCGGCGATCCCAAGGGCGTCATGCTGAGCCATGAAAACCTGCTGTCTGATCTGGAGGCTGTATCCAAGGCCGTTCCGCTGGCGCCGCATCATCATGTCGTCAGCCTGGTGCCGCTGTTCCATGCCTACGGTCAGATGACCAGCCTGTTTTGTCCCTTTTATGCGGGTTGTGCCGTCACTTACCTGCCGACGCCAACCTCCCGCACCATCCTTGAAACCTTTGCACATACGCCGGTGACTCACCTGGTGGCTGTGCCGGAGGTGTTGAAAACAATGATGGACCGACTGGAGGAGCGGATCGGGCGGCTGCCGGGTTTTATGCGGCGTCCTGTCGGCCGGCAGATTTGCCGCCGTATTTTTGGTCCGCTGGAAGCCATTGCCTGCGGGGGTGCGGCCCTCGACCCGGTGGTGGAAGAAAAGTGGTGGTCGCTCGGTCTCGAGGTTTTGCAGGGCTATGGATTGACCGAAACCAGCCCGATTCTGACGGTGAATACGCCATTCAATCATCGTATCGGTTCGGTAGGAAAACCGGTCCAAGGCGCGGAGATCCGCATTTCGTCTGATGGGGAAGTGCTGGCACGTGGTCCGATGGTGATGGCGGGCTATTATCAGGATACCCGGCGTACCGAGGCTGCTTTTGTGGATGGCTGGTTCAAAACCGATGATGGCGGGCGGCTGGATGAAGATGGCTATCTGTATGTGTTCGGGCGCAGGCGATACATGATCCTGGGGCCCGGCGGCGAGAATGTGTTTCCTGAGGATATCGAAGCCGAGCTCAACCGTAATCCGGCAGTGACCGACAGCGCTGTTGTCGGCCTAGAGAAGGAAGGAAAGACCATCATTCACGCCGTGCTGCTGTGCGATCAGGCCGCTGGCGAAGCGGCGATCGCGCGCGTCAACCGGAACCTGGCGCCACACCAGCAAATCATGAGCTGGTCGGTCTGGCCCGAGCTAGATTTTCCGCGCTCTGTCACGCGCAAGGTCAAGAAGGAAGAAGTCATCCGTCTGTTGGCTGAGCAGGGGGGTGCCCACAAAGTTGAGGCCTCGGCCGAGGTGACGCCTCTCAAACGTCTTTTGGGGCAGGTGACGGGTGTCCCGCCGGATACGATGGGCGAGGCGACGCTACTCGGTGCTGATCTTGGTATCGATTCCCTGCTGCGGATTGAGCTGGTTTCCCGGATCGAAGACCAATGGGGTATTGCGATCGAGGAGGCCCAGATCACACCGCAAACGACCGTCGGTCAGCTGGAGTCTCTGCTCGAGACGCAGAAGCGGATTGCACCGCAACTGAGCAAATATCCGCGCTGGTCGCTCAAACCCTGGGCGAGCCGGTTGCGGCCCTATGCGCAACGGTTCTTTCTGCAATCTTGGATTTCGCTATGCTGCCGGCTGCGGGTCGAAGGGATAGAACACCTGGAAGGGCTGCAAGGGCCAGTGATCTTCATGGCCAACCACCGCAGTTTTCTGGATTCTGCCGTGGTCACTTTTGCATTGCCCAAGCAGTTCCGCTGGCGGCTGGGCATCGCGGCGGCGACCGATGTTTTCTATCAGAAATACGCCTGGTCAGTGCCGATCGGAGAGCTTGCGCTCAACGCTTTTCCATTTCCGACAGGAGTCAATGAAAATATCCGGCCGGGCCTCGAATATTTTGGCCGTTTGCTTGACGATGGCTGGAATGTGCTGGTTTTTCCGGAAGGGCGCCAGAATCGGGAGAATCTCGGCATCCTGCCCCTCAAAGGCGGAACCGGGGTGATTGCGGTGGAAATGCAGGTACCGATCATACCAGTGGTGGTCGAAGGCACCGAAAAAGTCATTCCGCCCGATACCCTTGTGCCGCGAGCGATTGCCGCCGTGACCGTTCGCTTCGGCAAGCCGATGCAGATAAATGCCACGGATAGCTATGCCACCGCCACGGCCCGCATTGAAGCGGCGATGCAGGCATTGCTGACGGCTGCGCCAGCTGCTTCCGCTGACTGAAGGGGACCTCTAAAAATTCAGCGTTTTAAACAAGACGAGGCGAGAACAAAAAATGTTGACGCAGCATATGATGGATATGTGAGGAGACATTTTTTGTGAACAACGACGTATTGTGACGAAATATGGATTTTTAGAGGTGCCCTGAAGATATTGCAGGAAATCACGAGGCACGCTAGCGGCACATTTGCTGCCCATGAGGGTGAAGCCGTTGCTGTTCTGTGACCGGGATTGAGGGAACCACGAATGCGCACGAATGGTTGAGCGGTAACGTTCACATGGGTCAAATTTTGCCATGCGACGGGGCAGATGCGTGATGACTAGCCAAATTACGGTTGAAACGCAATCGAAGTGGCTTTCATTATTCGTGTCCATTTGTGGTTTTGGTTGCAGAGTGCGTAAGCACACCCTGCCGTCTTGTGAGCAGCGGAAGAAAATCAGCCAGCACGCGCTACCGGCACATCGCTCCATTGGGTGGTGTAGCAGGGTGACATCCGCTCCCGGCGCATATGCCAGGGTTTGGTAACACCCGTCGAGAAAAAAGTGGCTGTGTCACGTCCGTATTTCTGGTTGATCTGATCCAGAGTTTGCATCAGCTTGTCCGATTGCTCGCCGGTGCCGTATGGTCTGCATAGTGTTTCCTGGGATATGGCTGCAGGCTCGATGCCGGCCAGGATGACGCCGGCTTTTTTATAGGCATAGCCTGGCCGGTAGATACGCTTGAGACCGAACAATGCTGCCCGTATCAGTAAACGCGTGTCAGCACTGGCATTGGGTAGCGGCACAGCGATGTGGTTGCCGTATTGGCGATCCTGCTCACGGAATGGATGGGTCTGGATGAAGACCTGGATTGCATGGCAGACCGAATGCTGGCGGCGCAGTTTTTCCGCCGCGCTGCCGGCATGGCTGGCGACCGATTCATTCAGCTCGGACAGACGGCTAATTGACTGGCCAAAAGACCGGGAGGAAATGATCTGCTTCTTGGGCGCGGCAATCTCTTCCAGCGCGAGGCAAGACCGCCCGCATAGTTCATTGCCGATCCGCGCCATCACCACCCCGAATTTTGTGCGCAGCCATGCCGGATCCGTCTCGCATAGCGCCTGCACGGTTTCGATACCGGCTGCATGCAACTGCTGGCGCGTCTGGTGCCCGATCCCCCAGACTTCGCCGACTGCAATGGTCGACAACAGCCTGTCAATCTGGGGCGGCGTCATGGCTGTCAGATCACAGACCCCATTGAATTCAGGCCGTTGCTTGGCGAGATGGTTGGCAAGCTTTGCCAGCGTCTTGGACGCCCCAATCCCGACACAGACCGGCAGGCCTGTCCATTGGCGCACACGCTGGCGAATCGATTGCCCCAGCGCGGCGACTGCTGGCCACGGGCGGGTCAGGCCATTCAAGCCGAGAAAGCACTCATCGATCGAATAAACCTCCACTTCCGGGCTGTAGTCGCGCAGGATAGTCATCACCCGGTTCGACATGTCGCCATAAAGCGCATAGTTGGACGAGCGTGCGAGCACGCCATGAGTCGCTGCCAGCGCGCGTATCCTGAACCAGGGCACGCCCATCTTGACCCCCAGCGCCTTGACTTCGTTGGAACGGGCGACGACACATCCGTCATTGTTGGATAAAACCACGACTGGCCGACCCTCGAGCGCCGGGTTGAACACCCGCTCGCAGCTGACATAGAAATTATTGACATCCACCAGCGCGAACAGCTGTCTGCTGGCCGGTGTGTTGTGGATCGGCATGACTACACGTTAAAGCGCGCGACTGTGCCCACCACCACCCCCCAGACTTGCAGCTCTTCGTGCTCCTGAAAGCGGATCGGCGGGTAGGCCGGATTCTCCGCGTGCAGCTCGACCACGCCTGCCACCGAATAGAGACGCTTGACGGTATATTCGTTATTGATGACCGCCAGCACGATATGCCCATGCCTGGGCTCGATGGAGCGATCCACGATCAGCATATCCCCATCGTGAATATGAGCGCCCGTCATGGAGTCACCGGCCACGCGGAAAAAAAACGTCGCCGCCCGGTTGCGAATCAGATAGGTGTTCAGATCCAGACAGTTCTCGACATATTCATCCGCGGGCGAAGGAAACCCGGCCGGCACACGGTGCTGGAGGAGTGGCAACCGGCATGCCACAGGATCGGCTTCCGCCCGCTGCAGGGGCGGGAGATGCGCCAGTTTGCCGCTGGCTGTGTATGGAACGACGGTAGTCATGGCAAGTATATTCAGTGGAAAATTTTCGGACAGATCTCTGCAGATTATGCCCAATTTGACGGCCCAAGTCTTGGGCAAATCGATGAAGCATTTTGTGAATCATGCCGTCGAACCGTTTCCAGTGCGCAGGGTGGGTTGGTGCGCCATAAGCCCGACAAGGGGTATCTGCACTTCATACATCCTGCTGAAAATCTTGTAGAGGGATATTGCAAATTGGCCTGGTGTGCGAAGTACGCTGTCCCCGGCAGAACAGACGGAGTAAGACGGTGCCGGAGCTCGAGATCTCACGGTTTTGAGGATACCCGAACAGATCAAGGTCGATCATGGCAATGACCGGGTAGGCAGGCGTTGGCCCTCGGCCAATGCGGACCCGAGCGTGTAAAATAGGGCTCCGGGAGGAAGCGTCGAAGTAGCTGGTGTGATCAATGCTAGTACTCCTAAGCCTATCCGCACGAACCAAGACCGGCGACACTGCTGAGTGCACATAGAGGAATACAGGCCGAGAATGAATCACGACAGATACAGCATGTCATTTACAACCGGGAGTCTCTTTCACCGTGAATCGGTAAAGTTAGCCGAGCTATATCTTGCATTCGGTGACTGGCATACCGTGCGGGATAATGTGGTGGGTAAGAACGTTATACAGGCCAGAACTTTGAACACTTTGAAGCGGGTGTGCCGCGAGGTTATCTCGCGCTTGAAAACGCTGAATGCGGAAGAGTTGAATTTTTTGATGGCAGCGGGTCATCAAGAGCAGGCGTATTTACTATGGGTTGCCATTTGCCGACGGTACAAGTTTATTGCCGATTTTGCCGTTGAAGTCGTTCGTGAACGCTACATCACTTTGAAGGCTGATTTGAGTTTTGATGATTTTAATTCCTTTTTCAATAGGAAATCGGCGTGGCACCCGGAGCTTGACGAGATTCGGCCAGCCACGAGAAACAAATTGCGACAAGTGCTTTTCAAAATGCTCCGTGAAGCGGATCTGCTAGCTACAAACAATATGATTAACGCAACCATGCTCAGCCAAAGGCTGATTGATCTTATTTCTCATAGCAAACATCAGGATATGTTGTACTTCCCTGTATTTGAATCGGATTTGAGAAGGATGGTGAAGTGAGGGCAGATATAGCCAGCATGCCCATGCAGGATAGATTTCAGCATCTTTTCGCTGTAATCTCTGGCCAGCGTTTTCTTGGCAAGCAAGGTCTCGGTAATGAAGTGCCTTTTTTCATCTGTCCCTTTAAACCCGAAGAATCGCTCGAGATGGAGCGATTGCAACGGCAATTGATCAACCGTCTCGAACAGGCGGGTGTCCGGATTCTGGAGATCAATCTCTATGATCTTTCCATTGAAATATTGAAAGCGCGCGATATCTGGAGCCAGATCCTGGAGATGGAAATATCTGTTTCCAAAGAACAGCTCAAGGAGCTGCTGCAGGGGGTGCTGGATCCTGAAACCCATCTTGTGCCAGCCATTGCTATCAAATTGGCGAGCACGGATTTTGATGTGCTGTTTCTTTCCGGGGTGGGCGAGGTGTTTCCTTATATTCGCTCGCATCATGTTCTGAATAACCTGCAGAGTACTGCGAAGGAAAAGCCGACAATCATGTTTTTCCCGGGAGCCTATACCCACTCGTTGGCGACCGGCGCGTCACTGGATCTCTTCGGCAGGCTTCACGATGACAAGTACTACCGGGCGTTCAATATTTTTCACTGCGAAGCATAAACGAAGGAAGCTTGATGACTCTGAGACATATCTTTTGCAAACCGGTTGATCGTCCCATTGAAGGGGTGATCAAGGCTGACGATGAAGCAAGCCTTCGTCTCGAAATTGAAGAATACGTCTTGACAAATGAAGTTGAAAAGCGGCTCGAAGCCTTCCTGGATGCCTATAACAACTACCAAGGCGCCAATGGCGTGTGGGTTTCTGGTTTCTTTGGTTCCGGCAAATCGCATCTGTTGAAGATGCTGGCGCTATTACTTGAAAACCGGCCGGTGGACGGTACTTTGGCGCTTGAACTGTTTCTCCCAAAATGTGGCGGCAATGAAATCCTGCGTAGCGACCTAAAACGCGCGGCTGCTATCCCGTCAAAAAGTATTTTATTCAATATCGATCAGAAAGCGGATGTCATCAGCAAGACCCAAATCGATGCACTCCTCGCTGTTTTCGTCAAGGTTTTCGATGAAATGTGCGGCTATTACGGCAAGCATGGACATATTGCCCAGTTTGAGCGCGATCTCGACAGCCGAGGACTGTATGAACAGTTCAAGTCAGCTTATGCAGCGGCTGCAGGACGGACCTGGCAGAAAGGCCGGGAGCAGGCATTGCTTGAAGGCCAGAATATCGCCAAAGCCTATGCGCAAGTGACTGGCGGAGACGAATCGCAGGCGACCGGGATGCTGGATAAATACCGCAGTCAGTATCGGGTTTCCATTGAGGATTTTGCTGAGCAAGTCCATGCCCACATCGAACGGCAATCACCTGGGTTCCGGTTGAATTTCTTTGTCGATGAGGTTGGTCAATATATTGCCGATAACACCAAGCTCATGACCAATCTCCAGACCATCGCCGAGAGTCTGGCCACCAAGTGCCGGGGGCGCGCATGGATCATCGTTACCGCCCAGGAAGATATGGGAATGGTTGTTGGCGAAATGGGTAAACAGCAAGGTAATGATTTTTCAAAGATTCAGGCGCGATTTGCCAATCGCATGAAGCTGACCAGCGCCGATGTTGCAGAAGTCATCCAGAAGCGCTTGCTGTTGAAAAACGATGAGGGCGTGCGTCAATTGTCAGTGCTTTACCACGCGCAATCCAATAACTTCAAAACGCTGTTTGACTTTGCGGAGGGTTCCGTCACATACCGGAATTTCCAGGACCGCGATCACTTTATCCACAGCTACCCATTCATTCCGTACCAGTTCGCCCTGTTTCAATCGGCCATTCAGAATCTGTCGCAGCATAACGCCTTCGAAGGTAAACACAGCTCGGTGGGCGAACGCTCCATGTTGGGGGTGTTCCAACAGGTGGCGATCCAGATTGGGGGTCATGAAGTCGGGCAGCTGGCCACTTTTGATCTGATGTTCGAGGGCATTCGCACCGCGCTGAAATCCAACATCCAGAAAGCCATTATCCAGGCAGAAAACCATCTGGATGGCCCCTTCGCGCTCCAGCTGTTGAAAACACTCTTCCTGGTCAAGTACGTCAAGGAGTTCAAGCCGACTGTCCGGAACCTGTGTGTGCTGATGTTGGAAGGTTTTAATCAGGATTTGCCTGCACTGAGGAAGCGTGTCGAGGCAGCCCTCAGCCTTTTGGAACAGCAGACCTATGTGCAGCGTAATGGCGAGCTTTACGAATACCTGACCGATGAGGAAAAAGACGTCGAGCAGGAGATTAAGGATACTGAAATGGAGTCGGCTGAAGTTGCCGCCGAGCTTGAAAAGATCATCTTCGACCATGTGATCAAGCTCCGGAAAATTCGCTACGATGCTTCATCCTCCGGAATCCAGGGCCAGGATTATCCCTTCTCCAGAAAACTCGATGATCGTTTGCATGGACGCGAATACGAACTGGCCATTCATGTCATCAGCCCGTTCCATGAACATGCTGAAAATGAGCAGATGATCCGTACCAGCTCTACCTACAATATCGATGAGCTTTTCATTCTCCTGCCCGCAGATGAACGCCTAGTGCGCGATATGCTCATGTATAAACGAACCGAGAAATTCATTCGCCAGAACATCTCGATTACCCAGCAAGAAGCAGTCAAACGTATTTTGACCGACAAGGGATTCCAGAACCGGGAACGCTATGCCGAGCTGCAGCAGCGGGTCAAAGTCCTGGTGAGCAAGGCCAAGTTGTTCGTGGCAGGTGCCGATATCGAAATCGGTTCAGAGGATGCGCAGACCCGTGTGTTGCGCGGCTTCCATGAACTTATTTCCCGTGCCTATCCGAATCTGCGCATGCTGCGCGGCATTGCCTATACCGAGAACGACATCGCCCAATACCTAAAACATTCGCAGCAGGAACTGTTTGGCAACGATGCCGCCTCCCTGGCCGAATCCGAACAGGAGCTGTTGGCGTTCATTCAGAGCAATAACCGGAGTGGTGTTCGTACTACCTTAAAGAACCTGCTGGAGACATTCGAACGCAAACCCTACGGCTGGTACTACGCCGCGGTGCTTTGCACGCTGGCCAACTTATGCGCTCGCGGCAAGATCGAGGTTCGCGTGGATGGCAACTTGCTTGAAGAAGACGAGCTGGAACGTGCGCTGCGCAACACCCATGGCCATGGCAATGTGGTGCTGGAACCCCAGGTCGAATTTAGCGCGTCCCAAGTCCGTGCCCTCAAGGCGTTTTTCGAGGACTTTTTCGATGCCCCGCCTCGCGCCAGCGAAGCCAAGGCGCTCGGCAAGGAAACCGGCGCCGCATTCCAGGAACTCATGTACCAGCTCACCCCGCTGGCGGCTCAGGTGTCCCAGTATCCATTTCTGAATGCGCTGACACCGGTGCTTGAAAAACTCAAGGAATTGACCGGCAAGCCCTATACCTGGTATCTGACTGAGCTGACTCGGCAGGAAGATGCGTTGCTCGACATGAAAGAGCAAACCATTGATCCGATCCGGAAATTCATGGTGGGGGGGCAGAAAGTGATCTTTGACGAAGCCCGTTCGTTTGTTCAGAGCCAAGAGCCCAACTTTGCCTATATCGAAGGCGAAGGGGCGACGCTATTGGTCGCTAACCTCAAAGACCCAGCGTGCTTCAAAGGCAACAAAATCCAGCAGATGAAAAACCAACTGGACCTGTTGAAGACAAACATTAGCGAAAAAGTTAAACAGGTTCGTATTTGTGCTGTTGAAACCCTGACCGTCTTGCAGGACAGAATGCAGGCTATGGATGAGTATCAGAAACTCCCTGATATCAGGCAGGCAGAGCTGAACAAACCATACCAGGACTTGATGGAACATGTTGAACAACAGCATTTGATAGCAGTGATCAACGACCGATTGAGGTATTTCGAAGATCAGGGTTACCAAAAACTGCTGGCCAGGATGGTTGAAATGGCAACTCCCGCACCCGTACCCCCGGTGTCGTATGATCATAGCAAGCCGATGCCTGATAGCAAGGATGAGATTCGCGAATCAAAAATCCAGTACATACATTATCGGCAGGTTCGTGTCACCTATGACAAAGCCTGGCTGGCCGATGAAGGCGATGTTGATTGTTATCTGGAGTCCCTGCGCAAGGCGCTACTGGAAGAAATCCACACAGGCAAAAGGATCCAGATTTAGGAACCGCCAATGAATACCAATGAACACGAAATCGGGAAACTGATCCAGCAAGGTGAGAGCCTGACGCTGGAATTCAAGGGTGATTTGAAATGTCTTCCGGATCGCGACCTGGTGGCAGCGGTGGTTTCTTTGGCCAATACTGAGGGCGGTGATCTGTTGCTTGGTGTGGAGGATGACGGTACGGTTACCGGCTTGCATGCGAATCACCGCAATGTGTCGGGTATTTCTTCTCTGATCGCCAATAAGACCAACCCTGCCCTATCCGTGAGGGTGGAGCGGTGCGACCTGCAGGGTAAATCTGTCGCTCGGATTACCATTCCCAAGTCACGGCAACTGATCTCAACTTCCGATGGTCTGCTGGTCCGAAGACGCCTCAAGCTTGATGGTACACCTGAAGCCGTGCCGTTTTATCCTCACGAATTTATTCAGCGTCAGTCCTCAATGGGCCTTATCGATCCTTCAGCGATGGTGCTTGAAGAAGTAGATGTCAGCCAACTCGACCCGCTGCAACGCCTGCGTATTCGTAATGCCATCAAAAAATACGGTGGCGAACAGCCATTGATGGGCTTGGCCGATAAGGAACTTGACGGTGCCTTGGGCCTGGTCGCAAATCATCAGGGGTATTATTACCCCACCATCGCCGGCTTGCTGCTACTGGGGACCGAAAATCTGCTGCGACAGCATCTCCCCGCCTACGAGGTCGCCTTTCAGGTGCTGCGCGGCACAGATGTCCGGGTTAACGAATTCTATCGCAAGCCACTGATTGAAACCTTTGAAGAGGTCGAACTGCAGTTCAAGCCTTGGGTGGTGGAAGAAGAAATCGAGATTGGACTATTCCGCGTGCCGATCCCCAATTACGATCGCCGCGCCTTTCGCGAAGCCCTGGTCAACGCCTTGGTCCACCGCGACTTCAGCACCCTTGGTGCGGTGCATGTCAAACTGGATAATGCCGGTCTGAGTATCAGCAGCCCCGGCGGATTCATCGAAGGGGTCGGCCTGGACAACCTGCTGGTTGCACCACCGCGCTCGCGTAACCCCCTGTTGGCCGATATTATCAAACGTATTGGTCTGGCGGAGCGGACCGGTCGTGGTATCGACCGCATTTATGAAGGCATGCTGCGCTATGGCCGTCCCGCGCCGGATTATTCAATGTCCAATACCTCTACCGTCAGCGTCTTCATGGCCAATGCAGCCGCTGATCGAGATTTCCTGAAGATGGTGGTGGAACAACATGACAAACTTGGTGATCCGATAATTGAGCCACTGATTGTCCTTACTCGCCTACGGGATGAGCGCCGATTGACCACCAGCGATATTTCACCCGCGCTCCAGAAAAGTGAAGCGCAAACCCGGATCATTCTCGAAAAGCTGCTGGAGGCCGGCATGATTGAAGCGCATGGGACCGGCCGGGGCCGGAGCTACACCCTGAGTGCCGGAGTCTATAAACAGTCCGGGCAGAAAGCCGCCTATATTCGTCAGGCCGGTTTCGATTCGATTCAGCAGGAGCAGATGGTGCTCAAATATATCGCTACCCACGGTGGCATCAAGCGTGAAGAAGCCATGGCGCTTTGCCGGTTAAACAAAGATCAAGCCTACCGTCTTCTCAAAAAACTGGCTAACACTGGTTCCATTCGCTTTGAGGGCAAAGGGAAAGGTGGGAAATATGTGCTGTCGATCTGATTGTAAGCGATCGATTCGCGCCATACACGCGCTCCGCGCGAATATCGCGCGAAAAATACACGTGCCGCGTGAATATAAGCGCCCGGCTCATAAAAGCGTGTATGGCCTGCGTACCTTCCGTGTATTCCGCGTGTTCCGTGGATTATTTCCATCCGTGTTCATCTGTGGTTCAGAAGGTCTAGCCTGATATGGAAACAGCCAAACTCAAAAAATTCGCTCAATTCGCCCGACGCAGCCTGCTGGAGCAGGTCTCCGCCAAGCTGAAACTGGTGCTGGCCGAGAACAGCGCTGCTCGGCGCGAGCGTGCCGAGGCGATCAAGAAGCTTGAGGAGGCGATCAGGGGTCACGGCAAGGAACAGGTCATCGAGCGTGTCGCCTACATCTGGTTCAACCGCTTTTGCGCCCTGCGCTTCATGGACGTGAACCGCTACACCCGCATTGGCGTGGTGTCGCCCGCCGAGGGACAGTTCCAGCCCGAGATTCTGGCTGAGGCCAAGATGGGGCACATTGACGAAGAGATGGTTCACAACAAGGTCCGGCAGCAGATCTTCGCCCTGCTCGACGGCAAAGCCCCCAGTCGCGACCCGCAAGGGGAGGCCTATCGCCTGCTGGTGGTGGCCGCCTGCAACTTCTTCCACCGCGCCATGCCGTTCCTGTTCCAGCGCATCGATGACTACACCGAACTGCTGATGCCCGACGACCTGCTCTCGGGCAACGCCATCCTGGCCTACACCCGCGAGGCGATGACGCCGGACGCCTGCGAAGATGTCGAGGTGATCGGCTGGCTCTACCAGTTCTACATCTCCGAGAAAAAGGATGAGGTGTTCGACGGTCTGAAGAAAAACAAAAAGATCACGCCCGAGAACATCCCCGCCGCCACCCAGCTTTTTACCCCGCATTGGATCGTGAAGTATCTGGTCGAGAATTCGTTGGGGCGACTCTGGATGTTGAATCGACCTAATTCGCGGCTGGTCAATCGGATGGAGTATTACATTCGACCAGAGACTTCAGGGGTTAGGGATCAGGGGCTAGGGGATAGTGATAAAACCGGAGGCAAGAATGGAAGTGAAGAGCTATCAGGACCTGATTGTCTGGCAGAAGGCGATGGATGTGGTCGAGCTGGTCTACAAAGCAACAAAGAGTTTCCCGAAGGAGGAGCTTTACGGGCTGACCAATCAGGTTCGCAGGGCGGCAGTGTCAATTCCGTCCAACATAGCGGAAGGGCACGCTCGCAACTCGACTGCGGAATTCAGAAACTTCCTTTCGATAGCGCAGGGCTCCAAAGCGGAAGTGGAAACTCAAATACAGATCGCTCAGCGTCTGCACTACATATCTCAGCAGCAAGCGCAAGAAATACTCTCTCTGCTCAAAGAGATCAGCAAAATGTTAGCGGGGCTGAAAAACAAACTAACCCCTGGCCCCTAACCCCTATCCCCTCCGCTTCCACACGCGAAGAAGACTTTCTACGCATAGAAAAACCTGAAGACATCAAAATCTGTGATCCCGCGTGTGGAAGCGGCCACATGCTCACCTACGCCTTTGACCTGCTCTACGCCATCTATGAGGAGGAAGGCGTTGATCCCGCAGAAATCCCGGAAAAGATCCTCACGAATAACCTCTACGGCATCGAGATCGACGAACGCGCCGGGGAACTGGCCGCCTTTGCCCTGACCATGAAGGCCCGCGCCAAACAGCGCCGATTTTTCAACAAAAGCGTCAAACCCAATATTTGCGTGCTGCAGAACATCCATTTTGATGAGGATGAACTGAAGGAGTACATGGATTTTATCGGGTACGACTTGTTCACCGCGCCACTGCAAGCCACCCTGCGCCAGTTCGAAGAAGCCGACAACTTCGGTTCCCTGATCCGTCCCGATGTCACCGACGTGGACAGAATGCGCAGTTATTTGAAGTTAAAGAACGTCTCCGGACATCTGTTCCTGAGCAAAACCCACGAGAAGGTACTGCAAGCTCTGCAGCAGGCCGACTATCTGAGCCCGAAATACCATGTGGTAATTGCCAATCCTCCGTATATGGGATCTGTTGGGATGAACCCAAAGCTTAAGAGTTTTGCAGCTAAACATTATAAGTTGAGTAAGGGCGATCTTTTTTCAATGTTCATTGAAAGGTCGTTCCATCTATCGAGTAAGCAAGGATTTATCTCGATGATTACGCTGCAGAATTGGATGTTTTTGTCCTCCTATGAAGCCATTCGATTAAATATTCTCGAAGCTGCACCAATAAGGAGTCTTGTGCAGGTTGGGTTTAATTCATTTCCTGAACTCAACTCCAAGTTTGCACTTGGGGCTGCTTTTATCCTTCAATCACAAGGAAAGGCCATAGTCGGCGACTTTGTGAATTTGAATGATGCACCTCATGCAGCTAACAAACAGGAGGTTTTCCTAGAAAGAAAGAGAAGTGGAAAAATATATCGCGTTAACCCTAGGAAATTTTCAAATATTCCAGGGAGTCCCATCCAGTACTCTTTGAGTGACGGTGTTTTTCGTGCATTTTCAAGTAATCCAAAACTAGGGGACCTAGTTGACGCTCGGAACGGCATGACTACCGGCGACAATGAGAATTTTGTCAGACGCTGGAATGAAGTGAGCTTTGGCAAAACATCCATTGCTTCTCACTCAGGAGCAAACGTGTCTACGCGTTGGTTTCCTTACAACAAAGGTGGCCAGACTAGAAAATGGTATGGCAATCAAGAGACCGTAGTTGATTGGAGGAGTGATGGTCTTGCGATTAAGGCAATTAGGCCGAAATCTACCACGAGAAATACTGACTTCTTTTTCCGAGAAAGTGTTTCATGGTCGGATATAAACATCAAAAATCCATCATTTAGATACTACGATGATAGCTTTTGCTTCGATGCGGCTGTAAATAGTGCCTTCCCAAGTACCAGAAGCGAGCTGCTAAAAGTCCTCTCCGCATGCAATAACTGTTTTGTATCTTGGATGGCGCCAATATTAAATCCAACAATGCACTTCAAGATAGGAGACTTCAGCGTACTTCCTGCAGCCTTTAGAACTGATGAGAGAGTTGAGCAGGAAATGGAAACTGTTTTAGCGATTGCTCGTTCTGACTGGGACTCCTACGAAACCTCCTGGGACTTCGCCAGCCTACCGCTGCTCAATCCCGACTACCGCCAGCCAACCCTGAAAACCACCTACCAGAAGCTCCGCGCCCACTGGCGCGAGATGACGCTGGAAATGCAACGCTTGGAGGAAGAGAACAACCGCATCTTCATCGAGGCCTACGGTCTACAGGACGAACTGACGCCCGAAGTGCCGCTCAACGAAATCACCCTGACCTGCAACCCTTGGTACCGTTACAACAGAAAGTTAACCACGGAACACACAGAAAGCACGGAAAATAATCATTCAAAAAATTCCGTGTGTTCCGTGTATTCCGTGGTTAAAAAGTCTTTCCCCATCGACGACGAGCTGGA
>NZ_JBEUDO010000060.1:0-17518 GCF_050584665.1 Nitrosomonas sp. ANs5 | reverse complement strand
CTGCGGTATTCGGGGTCGGTCGGAAGGCTAAAGTTTCCGGCCGGCATGTTTCCCAGCATGGATCGCCCTGGCGAGTTCGAATACTGACATGGCATAAAAGGTGCTGCGGTTGTAGCGCGTGATGACATAAAAATTCTTGAAGCCCAGCCATAGCTGGCGCTTGCCTTGATCGTTCAGTTCTATCAGCGCGGCCAGGGATTCATCCGGGGGGGCGGTATTTATCGGGATAATACCCGCCTGGCGCAGGCGGGCGACCGAATAGGACGGTTCTATGCCCGCGTCCAGAAACGCCTGCAGTGCTTCAGTGGTTGCGCGCGCGCGGATGGCTATCGGTTCGTTGGGCCGCCATCCATATGCCTTGAGATAGTTGGCAACACTGCCGATCGCATCGACCGCATTGTTGGCCAAATCGATCTGTCCGTCGCCATCAAAATCCACCGCATAGCGCCGATAACTGCCTGGCATGAACTGGGGTACGCCGATGGCCCCCGCATAGGAGCCTTTGATGCCAAACAGATCGAACCCCTGCTCTTTCGCCAGCAGCAGATAGTGCTCCAACTCCTCCCGAAAGAAATCGGCCCGCCGGGGAAAGTCAAAAGCCAGGGTGGTCAATGCATCGATGACGCGATGGTTGCCGGTCGTGGCACCGTAGGACGTTTCGATGCCGATAATCGCCACAATGATTTCTTCGGGGACACCATAGATTTTACTGGCCCGCGCCAGATCCTGGGCATGGGTATTCCAGAAATCGACTCCTCCCTTGATGCGCTGGGCATTGACAAACCGGCCACGATATTCGTTCCAGGATATGGCCGAGGCAGGCGCCGAGATCAGTTTCAGTACACTCGGCTGGAAACGCACCTGGCTGAATACCGTTTCAAGTTCGTTCCGGCTGAAATCATGGCGATTGGCCATCTCGGTAATGAAATCACCGATTTCCGGGCGCAAGCTGGATGCCGGCTGGGTGGCGCTGCAGGGGGTGGTCCCTGCGATAAGCATCATAACCCAAAGTAATGCGCTTATATGGTAGCTGGTTGGGTGCTGCAGCAAGAGGAATCGTTTCATACAAGAAAAATATCCAGAGTGTTTGATCACAAAATGCTTGGAAGAGGTTGACATGTCTGGTAATTAGATTTAATGTTCGCGTTTGTGTGAAAACCAGTCATTCACCCGTCTAGCGGGTTTATGTGCCCGACTATGGGAAAACAAAGCGTGCTTTAAAGTGAGTGTTGCGTTTCCACGGCCAGCTTTCCTTCGGTTCGGTTTTTCTATAGTATACAACCAATAATCCTGTTGTAAGCTTGCAGTACCTTCTACCGTCATTTTAACTCAGCAACTTTATTCGGTTTAATTGCCTGGTGCCGCCCGCGATGGCTGTCACGTGGCATCCATTTTTGAACCATCAAATATTTAAAGAGGATTTCATGAGCCAGCATGTTCACTACGTAACGGATGCAACTTTTGAAACAGAGGTATTACAGTCTTCCATTCCCGTGCTTGTTGATTATTGGGCGGAATGGTGTGGACCATGTAAAATGATTGCACCTATCCTCGATGAAATTGCAAATGAATACAGCGACCGGTTGAAAGTGGCCAAACTCAATATCGATGAGAATCAGGCAACGCCTCCGAAGTACGGAATTCGCGGTATTCCGACATTGATGCTGTTCAAGAACGGAAATATCGAGGCCACTAAGGTTGGCGCATTGTCAAAATCGCAATTGACGGCTTTTATTGACAGTCATCTATAAAAATTAATCTTCAGGCTTGCAAGTGCCGTCTAAAGCCGGATAAATCGTTAACAGTTTTCTATTCGGCTTCCCTTGTTTCACTCGCACACCCCTTCTATTTCCCCACTTCCTTAACATTCTGATTCCCAAGAGTATTTTCTATGCGCTTATCCGATTTAAAAAGCATTCATGTTTCTGAATTGGTGAAAATGGCAATTGCCAACGATATCGACGGTGCCAATCGTATGCGAAAACAGGATCTGGTTTTTGCATTGCTGAAAAACCAGGCGCGCAAAGGTGAAAGCATCTTTGGAGAAGGTACCCTGGAAGTTTTGCAAGACGGGTTTGGTTTCTTGCGTTCGCCCGATACCTCGTACCTTGCCGGGCCGGATGATATTTATATTTCACCGAGCCAGATCAGGCGCTTCAATCTGCATACGGGTGATTCCGTTGATGGTGAAATTCGTCCTCCCAAGGAGGGTGAGCGTTATTTTGCGTTGGTGAAGATCGACAGGGTCAACAATGAGCCGCCGGAGAATTCCAAGCGCAAAATATTATTCGAAAACCTGACACCGCTTTTTCCGACCGAACGCTTGACGTTGGAGCGGGACATCAAGTCTGAAGAAAACATAACCGGCCGGGTCATCGATTTGGTTGCCCCGATCGGTAAAGGACAGCGTGGCCTGCTGGTTGCCAGCCCCAAATCCGGTAAGACCGTCATGCTGCAGCATATCGCGCATTCTATCGCAGCCAATCATCCGGATGTCGTGTTGATGGTATTGCTGATCGACGAGCGTCCCGAAGAAGTCACGGAAATGATTCGTTCCGTCAAAGGCGAAGTCGTGTCTTCCACTTTTGACGAATCGGCCACTCGTCATGTACAGGTGGCGGATATGGTCATCGAGAAGGCGAAGCGACTGGTTGAGCACAAAAAAGACGTCGTGATCCTGCTCGATTCGATTACTCGCCTGGCGCGTGCTTATAACACAGTCGTACCTGCATCCGGAAAAGTGCTGACGGGTGGGGTAGATGCCAATGCATTGCAACGTCCGAAACGCTTTTTCGGTGCCGCCCGCAATATCGAAGAGGGGGGCTCGCTTACAATTATCGCCACTGCCCTGGTGGATACCGGTTCGCGTATGGATGACGTGATCTATGAGGAATTCAAGGGGACGGGCAATATGGAAATCCACCTTGACCGGCGTATGGCGGAAAAACGGATTTATCCGGCAATCAATGTGAATCGCTCCGGGACGCGCCGGGAAGAATTGCTTATCCCGCAAGAGATGCTCCAGAAAATCTGGATTCTCCGCAAGCTGCTTTATCCCATGGATGAAATGGACGCGATGTCCTTCCTGCTGGATAAGATCAAGGCAACCAAAAACAACGCCGATTTCTTTGATTCGATGCGGCGTGTGTAATGGCATTGCCATGACAGGTGGCCTCAATTCAGCGTTTTGCCCCGGCAGGGTCAATACTGAGTTGCAGTGCTTTGTATATTAAGTGATAATAACGGGCTTAGAAAATCTCGGCTCTGATAAGGATAGAAAATGAAGGCAGGAATCCATCCAGATTACCATGAAATAACTGTAACATGCAGTTGTGGCAACGAGTTCAAGACTAGATCGACTCTCAACAAGCCATTGCATATTGAAGTATGCTCGTCCTGCCACCCTTTTTACACAGGTAAGCAAAAGATTGTGGATACCGCAGGAAGGGTGGAGAAATTCAATCAGAAGTATGGCAAGCATTTCCAGAAACAAGCCTCTTCCTGACCTGATAACGGCATTACTGTTTCATATATTACGCAATGCAAACAGGCTGTTCCCGACCGGAACAGCCTGTTTGCATTTATACATTGACCGCGCTGCAAGTATGTCCGAACCCGGGAGATGACGCGCTGAGTCTGCCCGGGAGATTGCCCATACCATGAAATTCACGACAAAATTATTGATCTGGATGCTTGCCGGGTTTGTGCTCGGCAGCGCGATCAATCTTTTCCTTGGTGAAGCGGCCGTTGTTCAGGAATACCTTGTCAATGGCCTGTTTCATGCGATCGGTGCGCTTTTCATCAATCTCTTGAAAATGCTGGTCGTTCCATTGGTCACTTTTTCCCTGATCAGCGGTGTGTGCGCGATTGGCGATATTCATAAACTGGGCAGGATCGGTTTTAAAGCTTTCTTGTTGTTCATTCTGACAACTGCGCTCGCGATTACGTTGGCCATCGGGACGGCCCTGGTCTTCGAGCCAGGCAAGGATTTCAATCTTGAAACACATCTGCCTGCGGAAGTCGAGATAACAGTACCCCATTCGCTGATCGAGACCTTGATCGATATCGTACCGCATAACCCGGTGGAGGCGTTTGCAACCGGTAACATGTTGCAAATCATTTTCTTTTCAGTGTTGTTTGCAACCGGCCTGGTTATGTTGGGTGAACGCGGCCGGCTGATGGTGGAAATATTCGACAAGCTGAACGAGGTGATGATGCAGGTTGTCAGGCTCGTCATGCAGACCGCGCCCTACGGTATATTTGCGCTGATGGCCAAAACTTTTGCCTCACACGGCCCCGGGTTGATCTTGCCGATGATCAGTTACTTCGGTGTCGTGATCATGGTATTGATGGTCCATGCGTTGGGTGTGCTCATGCTGCTGCTGAAGCTGCTGGGGCGTGTCAATCCATGGGTGTTTCTGCGCAAAATCCGGGCTGCTCAGATTTTCGCTTTTGGTACGGCAAGTTCCAATGCAACCATCCCGGTCACGCTCGATGTGGTTGAAAGGCGTATCGGGGTCGAGAACTCGATTGCCTCATTCGTCATTCCCTTTGGCGCGACTATCAATATGGATGGCACAGCCATCATGCAGGGGGTTGCAACGATTTTTATCGCCAATGTCTATGGCGTCGAGATGGGTATGAGCGGTTATCTGACCATCATTCTCATGACAGTGGTCGCTTCGATTGGCACAGCAGGTGTGCCGGGAGTGGGGCTGATCATGCTTGCCATGGTTTTCAATCAGGTGGGGCTGCCGATCGAGGGGATCGCACTCATCATGGGTGTTGACCGCTTGCTGGATATGTTGAGGACCGGTGTGAATGTCACGGGTGATGCGGTCGTGGCAACCATCGTCGCACGCAGTGAGAACGGGCTTTCCTTGCCTACCTTTTACGACGCCAATTCAGAGGCTGCTGATGCTCTGGCCTCGTCACACAAGTCGTGACATGCGCAGCGGGTGGGCGACCTATTTTTCTTTGGCTGCCGCGCGCGCATACAATGCATGATGTGCCTCGCTGCAAAAATATTGGCCGTGTCCGGTAACGCTTTCACTCTTCGGCAAATGTACATCGCAGTAGGCACAACGTACCATGTCCTCGATGACTTTTTGCTCGCTCCTGGGCGGTTGTCTTGCCGCGCGCTGGAATCGTTTGACCAGCCAGAAGACCACAAAAATCAACGCGATTAACAGCATCCACTTGCTTATCATGGCCGGTTCGCTACCCTTGTCCTGATGGGCCTGGGAAGGCCCGGGGCGTGGTGGTCCACGGGCTAATGTTTGTGCTCGTATTCCACCACATGAAAAAACTTTTCGTCCTTGCGTATCATGCCGAGCTCGCTGCGGGCGAGTTCCTCAATGGCATCCAGCCCTTTCTTGAGATTGTTGACTTCCGCTTCCAGCACGGTGTTTCTGGTTTGCAGTTTCTGGTTGTCTGCTTGTAACGCGGAAACTTGCCTGTTCATTTCCATTACCTGCAGCCAACCACCCTTGCCGGTCCACAAAGGAAATTGTGCCAACACGATCATCGTGGTGAGCAAAATGGCCACCATTTTCATGGTTTCAATTGATAAAACGCGGATCTCCCGGCGTATTGTGCGATATCGCCAAGGTCTTCCTCAATACGCAGCAGCTGGTTGTATTTGGCCAGCCGGTCGGAACGGGAGAGTGAGCCGGTTTTGATTTGCAGGGTATTGGTTGCCACTGCAATGTCGGCGATAGTGGTGTCTTCGGTCTCGCCGGAGCGATGCGATATCACCGCCGTATAACCTGCGCATTTTGCTGTTTCGATGGCGTTGAATGTTTCTGTCAACGTGCCGATCTGGTTGACCTTAATCAGGATGGAGTTGGCCGCGCCCTGGTCGATACCTTCTCTCAATATTTTGGTGTTGGTCACGAAAATGTCGTCCCCTACGAGCTGTACGGTTTTGCCCAGCCGGTCGGTCAACAGCTTCCAGCCTGCCCAATCCTGCTCGCTCATGCCATCTTCGATGCTGATGATGGGGTATTTATCCACCCAGGTCGCCAGATAATCGACAAACTGTGCTGCAGTCAAGCTGAGCCCTTCCGATGCCAGATGGTACTTGCCGTCCCGGTAAAACTCCGAGCTGGCGCAATCGATCCCAATGGCAACATCCGAGCCGGGTAAATATCCCGCTTCGTCAATGGCCTGGACGATCAGGCTGAGCGCTTCTTCGTGATGGGCAAAGTTGGGAGCAAAGCCGCCTTCATCGCCAACAGTAGTCGGGATATTTTTCTTGTGGAGCAGCGTTCTCAGTGTGCTGAATATTTCCGCCCCGCAGCGGACCGCTTCCCGCATGCTTTGCATGCCGAGCGGAATGATCATGAATTCCTGCATATCCAGACTGTTATTGGCATGTGCGCCACCGTTGATCAAATTCATCATGGGTACTGGCAGCCATTTCGCATTGACGCCTCCCAGGTATCGATACAGCGGCAGGCTGGATTCCTCGGCGGCGGCCCTGGCTACCGCCATTGAAACAGCCAGGATCGCATTGGCGCCCAGTCTGGATTTGTTCTCGGTGCCATCGAGCTCGATCAGCGTTTTGTCGATAAAACATTGTTCCACAGCATCCAGGCCCATGATCGTTTCGGCAATGTCGGTATTGACGCTTTCAACCGCCTTCAATACACCTTTGCCGTGATAACGCTGGTTATCGCCATCGCGCAGCTCAACGGCCTCGCGTGTGCCAACAGAGGCGCCGGAAGGGACCGAGGCGCGTCCCAGTACGCCAGATTCGAGCAATACATCGGCTTCTATCGTCGGGTTGCCGCGAGAATCAATAATTTCACGGGCGATTACATCTACAATTGCACTCATGCTACCTTCCTTGTGTTGTTCGTTAGTGTGATCTGTGAAGCGGTTCTGTGTGTTTCTGTGTGTATCAGCCTGGCAAGGCGATTGGGTTCAATCAATCCGCGCTGCCGACGGTAATATTTCTTGATTCATCGGATTCCTGAGGCTTCGGGCGATTGGATTTAGCGGCAAAATTGATGGCAGCCTTGATATAGCTTTTGAATAAGGGATGACCATTGCGCGGCGTTGAAGTGAATTCAGGATGAAACTGGCAGGCGACAAACCAGGGGTGGTCGGACTGCGGCAGTTCGATCATTTCGCACAGGTCGTCTTGGGCAGATAATCCGCTGATGATCAATCCCCCTTGCTCCAGTGTCGGAATGAATTCGGCATTGACTTCATAGCGATGACGATGGCGCTCGACGATCTTATCCGACTTGTAGATTTTGTGGGCCAGTGTATTCGGTTTCAGCAGGCATTCCTGTCCACCCAGGCGCATGGTTCCACCCAGATCGGTTTTGGCGGAACGCTGTTCGACACGTCCGCAGCGATCACGCCACTCGGTGATCAGGCCCAGCACCGGGTAGGGGGTGTCCGGGTCAAATTCCGTGCTGTGGGCTTTTTCCAGCTTCAGCTGATTGCGCGCGAATTCGACAACGGCCAATTGCATGCCCAGACAGATGCCCAGGTAAGGCACCTGATGGGTACGGGCGTAATGGACCGCCATGATCTTGCCTTCCACTCCGCGCTTACCGAATCCCCCCGGCACCAGAATCGCATCCTTGTCAGCCAGGCAATCGGTGCCATGCTGTTCGATGTCCTCGGAATCCACATAGCATATATCTATCTTGCTGCGTGTATGAATGCCGGCATGTATCAGTGCTTCCGATAGCGATTTGTAGGATTCGGTCAGGTCAACATATTTGCCCACGAGCGCAATCGAGACCCGGTGCTCGGGGTGTTCCAGTGCGTGAACCAGTTTTTTCCAGGCGGAGAGCTTGGCGGGTTTGGCTAGGATGTCCAGCTTGTGGCACACAATTTCATCGAGCATTTGTTCATGCAATAACGCTGGAATCTTGTAGATGCTGTCGACATCCAGGGCGGTGATCACCGCTTCTTCGCGCACATTGGTGAACAAGGCGATTTTTCGGCGTTCCTCGAGCGGTAACGGGCGATCGGAGCGGCATAGCAATACATCGGGTTGAATCCCGATTTCCCGCAGCTCCTTAACCGAATGCTGGGTCGGTTTGGTTTTCAGTTCGCCCGCCGAGCTGATGTAGGGCAGCAGCGTCAAGTGAATGAAACAGGTATCCTGGCGAGGCAGCTGCACGGACATCTGGCGGATGGCCTCCAGAAAAGGCAGGGATTCGATATCGCCAACCGTGCCGCCGATTTCCACAATGGCAACCTGCGCATCGCCGACGCCATTGCGGATGAACAGCTTGATTTCATCGGTGATATGTGGAATAACCTGCACCGTGCCGCCCAGGTAATCCCCGCGGCGTTCCTTGCGAATCACGCTTTCGTAAATCTGCCCGGTTGTGAAATTGTTGCGCCGGGTCATTTTGGTGCTGATGAAACGCTCGTAATGGCCGAGATCAAGATCGGTTTCGGCGCCATCATCCGTCACAAACACTTCTCCGTGTTGGAACGGATTCATGGTGCCCGGATCGACATTGATATAAGGATCCAGTTTGAGCATGGTTACCTTGATGCCACGGGTTTCGAGCAGTGCCGCCAGTGAGGCTGCGGCTATGCCCTTGCCCAGGGAAGAAACCACGCCGCCTGTCACAAAGACATATTTGGTCATGGGAGATTATATTAGCTTAATTAATATGTCTAAACAATGAAGTGTATTAGGTCTAAAAAGGGTTTATTCGGTCCCTGCAAAGTTGTATCCCCACAGGGAACAGATTACACTAGGTAATCATCGCAGTCTTTTCACCGATAAAACGAGCCTGGTTGAATGTTATGGAAGCACAATTCCCAGAAAAGCAACGTCCAAAATTTTTGAATTTGCTGCAAATCAAGCAGCCTCTTCCCGCTATCGTCTCCATTTTGCACCGTATCAGTGGTGTGCTGCTGTTCTTCCCCGGCATTCCACTTATGCTGTATGGCTTGCAAATGGCATTGCAGTCGCCGGAGTCGTTTGCTGATTTGCAATCGAATCTCGCGCACCCGCTGGGTAAATTTTTTTTGATCCTGGCATCATGGTTTTTTCTGCATCATCTGTGCGCGGGCATTCGTCATTTGGCGCTTGACCTGGACTGCGGTCTGCAACTGCAGTCCGCGCGCTTGAACAGCAAACTGGTTCTGGCCGCGGGGCTTATTTTAACAGTATTGATCGGGATTTGGTTATGGTAAGACCGGCAAAACGGGTCGTCACCGGCGCACACTACGGCTTGCGCGACTGGCTTGTGCAACGCGTCACGGCAGTGCTGATGGGGCTTTATACCGGATGGCTGGTGATGCTCGTCATTTTTCATCAGCCTGCTGATTATGAGGCCTTCAGGTCGCTCTTTGCCGGTCAGTGGATGAAAATCGCGTCTTTCGTATTTTTTGCCAGCCTGTGCTGGCATGCCTGGGTGGGGGTGCGCAACGTATTAATGGATTATGTCCATCCCATCGCGATTCGTTTGACGCTGCAGATAGCCTGCATTGTGGCATTGTTTACTTATCTCGTATGGTTTGTAGTGATTTTGTGGAGTTGACTTGGACGTTACCAAAAGAAAATTTGATGTAGTCATCGTCGGCGCGGGAGGCGCCGGCATGCGCGCCGCCTTGCAGCTGTCCGAAGCAGGACTCAAGGTTGCCGTTTTATCCAAAGTATTTCCAACTCGGTCACATACAGTGGCCGCCCAGGGGGGGATTGCCGCTTCGCTGGGTAACGTGACCGAAGATAACTGGCACTGGCATATGTACGATACGGTCAAGGGCTCCGATTACCTCGGCGATCAGGATGCGATCGAATTCATGTGCCGCCAGGCGCCGGGCGTGGTCTACGAACTGGAGCATTTTGGGATGCCGTTCGACCGGCTCGAGAATGGCAAAATTTATCAGCGTCCGTTCGGCGGGCAATCGCAGCATTTTGGCGGCGCGCAGGCTGCCCGCTCCTGTGCGGTGGCCGACCGGACCGGCCATGCCATGCTGCACACCCTGTACCAGCGCAATGTCAGTGTCAATACCCAATTCTTTGTGGAGTGGCTGGGGCTGGATCTGATCCGCGATCAGCAGGGCGAAGTGCTGGGGGTCACTGCTCTGGAAATGGAAACAGGCGCAGTCATGATCTTGCAGGCACGGGCCACTCTGCTGGCGACAGGCGGTGCCGGGCAGATTTTCGAGGCGAGCACCAATGCCTTTATCAATACCGGCGATGGCTTGGGGATGGTGGCACGCTCGGGCATTCCGTTGGAGGACATGGAGTTCTGGCAATTTCATCCAACCGGTGTTTACGGCGCAGGTGTGCTGATCAGTGAAGCGGTGCGGGGAGAGGGCGGATACTTGCTGAATGCGGCAGGCGAGCGTTTCATGGAGCGCTATGCGCCGAACGCCAAGGATCTCGCCAGCCGTGATGTCGTCTCGCGTGCGTTGACGACTGAAATCAGGCAGGGGCGTGGCTGCGGCCCGGACGGCGACCATATGCTGCTGAAACTGGATCATTTGGGGGCGGATGTGATCAAATCGCGCCTGCCCGGCATACGTGAGATCGCGATGAAATTTGCGCATGTCGATCCGATCCAAGAACCCATTCCGGTCGTGCCTACCGCACATTACATGATGGGCGGCATTCCTACCAATTATTATGGCCAGGTGGTCGCGCCTTACAAGACCGGACCCGAAGAGGTGGTGCCGGGTCTGTATGCCGTGGGTGAATGCGCCTGTGTTTCGGTGCATGGCGCAAACCGTCTAGGGACCAATTCTCTGCTCGATATCGTGGTGTTCGGGCGTGCGGCAGGCAATCAAATCATCGAGGATCTGAACAAAAACAACCACCACAAGCCCTTGCCGCTGGATGCAGCGGAGCAGACGCTCGCCAGACTGACGCGCCTGGAAACTCAGAAGGATGGTGAGGATGTGGCGGAAACAGGGGCAGCATTGCGCAAGACCATGCAGAACTATTGCGGTGTCTTCCGTTTTCCGGATGTGCTCAGGCAGGGGGTGGAAAAGATCAACGAAGTCGCTGCGCGTGTCAGGCAAACCGAAATCCGTGACAAAAGCCGGGTATTCAACACGGCCAGAATCGAAGCGTTGGAGCTCGACAACTTGATCGAGGTGGCCATAGCCACCATGGTTTCAGCCGAGGCGCGCCTAGAAAGCCGCGGCGCCCATGCGCGCGAGGATTTTCCCGAGCGGGATGATCGTAAATGGCTGAAACACTCTCTGTATTTTAGTCAGGATCAACGGCTGGATTACAAGCCCGTGCGGCTGAAACCGATATCCGTGGAATCTTTCCCGCCCAAGGCGAGAACATATTGAGTGAAATAGCGCTTAAAATTATGTACCCTTACGGGTTTGCCCAGCAATCAATGCCTGCAAACCCCAATCGCTCAATAGAAAGAGGTAATTCCAAATCATGAAACCTTTAGAACGCATGTCACCTGTATTTTTTACCCGATTGAAACGGCTGTGTCTGGTCAGTGCGCTGGTGTGGTTTTCCGTTCTCGCTTCGTTGGCGTTTGCGGATGCGGATAGCGAGATTGATTTTCTCAAGGCTGCCTTGACAGGCGATGCGGCAGTGGTGGAAAAACTGCTGGATGAGCAAGTCAAAATTGACTTACAGAACCCGGATGGATTCACTGCCCTGGCAGTTGCCGCGCAGAATGGCCATACCGATGTGGTCAAATTGCTGTTGGCACGTGAGGCCACGGTTGACCTGGCCAATATTCAGGGCGGCACACCTTTGCTGCTGGCCACCAAGAATGGTCATGGCGCAATCGTCGATACCTTGCTGGCTAAAGGCGCTGACCCCAACCTGCAGGACAAGAATGGCCTGACACCCCTGATGCTGGCCGCCGTCAAGGGTCATGCCGAAATTGTCACGGCGCTGTTAAAGCAAAATGCCCAGCCCGATCTGCAAAGTGGGAATCAGGTCACGGCCTTGCATCTGGCGGCGCAGAACGGTCATCTTGAGATTGTCGAGGCCCTGCTGGCCAAAGGCGCAAAGCCTGATCTGCAGGATGCCAATGGCGCTTCCGCGTTGATTCTGGCCGCGCTCTCCGGCCATTTGCCCGTAGTCGAGATATTGCTGGCGCATGATGCCCAGCCCGATCTGAAAGCGACCAACGATTTCACCGCGCTGATTCTGGCTGCGCAGAATGGCCATCTTGAAATCATCAAGCTGCTGCTTGACAAGGGGGCCCATATCGATATGCAGAACCAGGATGGTGTGACAGCATTGATGTGGGCAGCATTGCACGAGCATGTCGAGACAGTCGAGTTGCTGTTGGCGCGGGGAGCAGATATCGCCATCAAGAGCGCCAGCGACAAGACCGCGCTTGATATTGCCAAAGATCCAGCCATCATCGAGCTGCTCAAAGCCGCTGGAAATCCATAACTGCCGTTGACCTGAGCCGGTAAGGAATCGTTCCTTCCGGCCGGTGGTGGACAACAGATGTCCGGCATCATGCAGCAGGCGATCATCGAAGGGGCGGGCGGGAGCGTCTGTCCGGTCAACGTTGCTATTGGTTTCTTCAATGGATTTATGCGCAGACGCTCGATTTGTCCATATTTCAGTCAACCATGTGGGCAGTATCGTTCGTGCTTTCTTCTTAACCTGATACCAATTAGACAAATTTTGCATGAGTGTTGCCAACAAGTCCATGGCGAAGAAATCCGCCAGCAATCCCTTGCCGCCCAGAATCAGCCGGTTGCTGCGCGAGGCGGTCTCGTTGATTCTGGGCGGGATCGCACTTTATCTGGCCTTGATTTTAATCAGTTTCGATCATACCGATCCAGGGTGGTCGCGCAGCGCAGCGAGTCAGCAAGTCGGTAATGCCGGCGGGAGCGCGGGCGCCTGGCTATCCGATTTGCTGCTTTACTTGTTTGGTGTTTCAGCCTGGTGGTGGGTGGTCTTTTTTCTGGCGGCTGTGTGGTGGAGTTATCGCCGCATCGATATCGCCAGTGTATTTGACCCACGTGCGCTGCTGGTGTCTTTCACAGGATTTGTAACGTTGCTGGTCGCCAGCAGCGGTATCGAGTCGCTGCGTTTTCATACCCTCAAAGCACCGTTGCCGCTCGCGCCAGGCGGCATATTGGGTGAAGTGCTCAGCAAGCAGCTGTCATTGGTGCTCGGGTTCACCGGCACGACACTTGGCCTGGTGATCCTGCTTGCGATCGGATTGAGCCTGTTCTCGGGACTGTCATGGGTGCGTCTGTCTGAAAAAATCGGGACTGCTATCGAAACGGCATGTCTCGCTCTGAAGGATAAGTGGGTGGTCTGGCAGGACGGGCGGGCCGGTATGGCTTCGACTCAGCAGCGGGAAGTGCATGTCGAGGAAATCAAAAAACAGCTTTTGCCGCAAACCCCGCTGCATATCGAAATGCCGGAGACGGCGATTCAAAAATCCCCGCGCGTCAGCAAGGAAAAGCATATTCCCCTGTTTTCCGATGTTGTGGATTCGCCCCTGCCGCCGCTTTATTTGCTGGACGAGCCGGACAAGAACGTGGAAGTGCTGTCGAGTGACACACTTGAGTTCACTTCGCGCCTGATCGAACGCAAACTGCTGGAGTTCGGCGTGGAAGTGAAGGTTGTGGCGGCTTATCCGGGACCGGTGATCACGCGCTATGAAATCGAGCCGGCAGTCGGGGTCAAGGGCAACCAAATCGTGAACTTGGTCAGGGATCTGGCGCGTGCGCTGACTGTGGCCAGCATTCGCGTCGTGGAGACGATTCCGGGCAAGACCACGATGGGGCTGGAAATCCCCAACCCGAAACGGCAAGTGGTGCGTTTGCATGAAATCCTGGCATCCAAGGTTTATGCCGACCATGCCTCTCCTCTGACGATAGCGCTCGGCAAGGATATCAGCGGCCGGCCGATTGTCTCGGATCTCGCCAAAATGCCGCATGCGCTGGTGGCTGGCACGACCGGCTCCGGTAAATCGGTGGCGATCAATGCCGTGATTCTGAGCCTGGTCTACAAGGCGCCTCCAGAAACGGTCCGCCTGATCCTGATTGATCCCAAAATGCTGGAATTGTCTGTCTATGAAGGCATTCCACATTTGCTGACTTCGGTCGTCACGGATATGCGCGATGCAGCCAGCGCCCTCAACTGGTGCGTGGCTGAAATGGAGCGGCGCTACAAACTGATGTCGGCACTGGGTGTGCGCAATCTGGCCGGTTACAACCAGAAAGTGCGTGAGGCCATCAAAAAAGAGGAGCCTCTGACCAATCCGCTCAGCACCACGCCTGATTCGCCCGAATTGCTGGAGGAAATCCCATTGATCGTGGTGGTGATCGACGAGCTTGCCGACCTGATGATGATCGTCGGCAAGAAAGTTGAGAAACTGATTGCGCGGCTGGCGCAAAAGGCGCGTGCCGCAGGCATCCATCTGCTGCTGGCTACTCAGCGGCCGTCGGTCGATGTCATCACCGGCCTGATCAAGGCCAATATTCCGACCCGGATCGCATTCCAGGTTTCCAGCAAGATCGATTCACGCACCATCCTTGATCAAATGGGTGCGGAAGCCTTGTTGGGGCAGGGGGATATGCTCTACCTGCCCCCAGGCAGCGGCTATCCGCAGCGTGTCCATGGCGCGTTTGTGGCCGATCATGAAGTGCATAAAGTCGTGGAGTATCTCAAAGAGCATGGTGAGGCACGTTACGTCGAGGAAATTCTCCAGGCGGGCGATGAGGATGGGCTCGCTGGCGACAACGGTGCAGGTGAAAACGGCAAGTCGGGCGGGGGCGAGTCCGATCCGCTCTACGACGAAGCGGTCAGCATCGTGGTCAAGTCGCGCCGCGCCTCGATTTCGCTGGTGCAGCGGCAGCTGCGCATTGGCTACAACCGGGCTGCTCGCTTGATCGAAGAGATGGAGCGCGCCGGATTGGTTTCCAGCATGCAAAGCAATGGCAACCGGGAAGTGTTGGCCCCCAAGCGGGATGAATGAACAGTCCCCCGGCAATGCGGTACACTGTTTTTCATTTATCTCAATAGGTCCAATCGTTATGTTCCGTTTTATTTTTACGCTGGGATTGCTGGCTTGTCTCTGGGTGCCGCAGGCGCAGGCGGCCGCAATCGGCAGTCTCAAGGCTTTCGTCGAGCAGGTGCAGACCTTTCGTGCTGACTTTTCCCAGACTGTGCTCGATCGCAATCTGCGGGTGATTCAGAAAGCCAGTGGCAGCATGATGTTCGAGCGGCCCGGCAAGTTTCGCTGGGCTTATGAGCAGCCCCACCAGCAATTGATTGTTGGCGATGGCGAGCGGGTATGGTTCTATGATCAGGATCTCGAACAGGTCACAGTGCGTCAGCTCGATCTCGCCCTGGGGAGCACACCGGCTGCATTGCTGGCCGGGCACAATGCGATTGAGCGCGATTTTGATTTGCTGGAAATCGATACGCCGGAAGGGCCGCTTGAATGGCTGGAAGCCGTTCCCAAAAGCCGGGAAAGTGCGTTTGAGTTGATCCGGCTGGGATTCTCGCCCGCCGGCATGCTGCGCGAAATGGTGCTGCGCGACAGCTTTGGCCAGGTTACCTGGCTGATATTTTCCCAAGCAGAGCACAATCCTGTGCTGGCCCCCGATTTGTTTCAATTTACGCCGCCGCCGGGCGCAGACGTCATCAGTGACTGAATTTCCTGAGCACCACAACAGCCCGCTCGCGCCCATGGCGGAGCGGCTGCGCCCCCACACACTGGCGGAGGTGATCGGTCAGCCGCATTTGCTTGGCCCCGGCAAGCCGCTGCAGCTCGCTTTTGAGTCGGGAAAACCACATTCGATGATCCTGTGGGGGCCGCCGGGGAGTGGCAAAACAACCCTGGCGAGACTCATGGCGCATGCCTTCGATGCCGAATTTATCGCCATTTCCGCCGTGCTGTCCGGGGTAAAGGACATCCGCGAAGCCATCGAACGCGCCCAGGCCGTGCTGCAGCGCACTGGCCGCCCGACGATATTGTTCGTGGATGAAGTGCATCGTTTCAACAAAGCGCAGCAGGATGCATTTCTGCCTTATGTCGAGCAAGGGTTGATCACCTTCATCGGCGCCACTACCGAAAATCCTTCGTTTGAAGTCAACAGCGCCCTGCTGTCACGCGCGCAGGTTTATGCCTTGACGGCACTGTCCGAAGCAGAATTGGCGCAACTGTTCGAGCGGGCCCGTGCCACCGCCTTGCCAGATTTGGAATTCACCCAGGAAGCGATTGATCTGCTGATTGCATTTGCCGACGGCGATGCGCGCCGCTTGCTGAACTTGCTGGAACAAACCCAGCATGCCGCTGAAACCGAAAAAATCGCGGCTATCGATGGCGATTACCTGCGTAAGATCCTGTCACGCAATGCACGCAAATTTGACAAAGGCGGCGATGCCTTCTATGACCAGATATCAGCCTTGCATAAGTCCATCCGCGGCTCTTCGCCCGATGCTGCACTTTACTGGTTGTGCCGTATGCTCGACGGCGGCGCCGATCCGCGTTACATCGGCAGACGGCTGATTCGTACCGCCGTGGAGGATATCGGCCTGGCCGATCCGCGCGCGCTGCCCCTGGCGCTGGATGCCTGTGAGACCTTTGAGCGGCTCGGCAGTCCGGAAGGCGAACTCGCACTCGCCCAGGCAGCGCTTTATCTAGCCTGCGCGCCCAAAAGCAATGCGGCCTATCTCGCCTATAAAAAAGCCCGTGCATACATCGCGCAGGATGCTTCCCGTGCCGTTCCCGTTCACTTGCGCAACGCACCGACCCGGCTCATGAAGGAAATGGGCTATGGTAAAGCCTATCGCTATGCCCATGATGAACCCGGCGCCTATGCAGCAGGCGAGAATTATTTGCCCGAAGGCTTGCCCGAGACCCGGTTCTACCAGCCGACCTCACATGGACTGGAGGCCAAAATAGCCGAGAAACTCGCACATTTGCGCGAACTGGATGCAAAAGCAGCCAAGCGGGCCTCACCTGATGGCGTGGCCAAGAGAAAGGACTGATGCGCCTCGTGTAATGGTGCGGGTATGCCACTTTGTTCAGACTAAAACGCGTGGGGTGCATTTTATGCACCGAACAACCCTCAAACCAAGCGACTCTGATCGTTCCCGAGTTCCCGCAGTACTACCAAAACGCCTGAATCAGGCTCGCGTCGGTTTGGAACGCAGACTCCAGTCTTTCAATCCGCGCGCTGCGGCACACACAATTACTTTGACTAACAGTGTTGCTCAGATTGCTCGAATAAGGTTTCTCCTGCCTTTTTGTTGATCATGATATTGTCTACTAATGGCAAAAAGACGCTACATTAATCCAGAATGCTCAATTTCCAGACAAAACTTCTAAGCCGCGCTGATGGCGCAGGGCTTTTCGAGGAAATTGTGCTGAACTGGGGTATACGACGAGCCCACCCAGGGTTCTGGGATATATTGCACGATATTACTGTCTGGCAGAAGGCTTAGCAGCCTTTGTCAGCACAGTGGTTCCTTTGAACTTTGCAATTCTTGGTCTTTTAATTTGAGGAACCTCTGAATAATGAGCCAATTTTCCTCGCTGGCAGTTGAAAGTCGAGGTTGTAATCG